>CAYUBU010000326.1:0-3155 GCA_964443105.1 uncultured Nitrospirota bacterium | reverse complement strand
CGCGTTTCATACAGCACTCAAACTCCTGGTCCTGTCTCACAGCACCAAACACTACAGAGAAATGGGACGTCTCCTCGCCCACGGCAAAGAGATGCCGGTAAACAAACTTTACGACGAGTATTTCCAGCTGCTCATGGAAGGGCTCAGGCTCATCGCCACAGTCAGGAAGAACACCAATGTGCTGCAGCACCTCATGGGCTACTTCAAGAAACAGCTTTCCGCCGATGAAAAGATGGAACTGGTGGAGTTGATTGACGACTACCATCGGGGCCTGGTGCCCCTCATCGTGCCCCTGTCTCTGATCAAGCATTATGTGAGGAAATTCAAGGAGCCCTACCTGGCAAAACAGTTTTACCTGACCCCCCACCCGACGGAGCTCATGCTTCGCAACCATGTCTGACGGCTCCTCACCGGGCGTCGATCAACAGGAGGCAACGGGTGCCAGGCAGGCCTGCCTCGCCCGGATGTTGCATGAGTAAATCTATTACGAGGCCGGATAAGCTGCCGTATGCGGCGTTGCAGAAAATTCCCTGACTTCGACATATTTCAATATGTCTTCAGCCAGAAAGTTTTCTGCGCCTTGCCTACGGCGCTTCTACGACCTCTCATTACGATCACTCATGCAATATCCGGGCTAGCTCCCCTATCCCCCAATGGCGATCTCTTTGGTCGCCTCCCATTGCCCGTGCACGTTGCATCGCCCGATCACTCTGAGGGTGGAGGTGCCGTGCTTCTTCCCCTTGACCAGGGTCACGGTGACCTCGGGCCGGGTGAAAACAGGCGTCAACTGAATCCGGGCATTAAAATTCTGGCCGAAATAGATGTCCACCCACTGAATGTGGTGTGCCACATCCATGGGATGAACCGTCCCACCGATCCGGATGGTCACATGGAAAGGTTCTTCCGGCTGGATCACGTCGGGACACTCAATCACCGGGTGGTGCTCCCGCTCCATGTCGTTCATCTTTGCAAGATCTTTCGGTTTGTTCATGCCGCAAAAGAGTCCTTTGTCCACCATGGCAGAATACCTCCTTCATTGGCTCCCGGGGGAGCACGGTTTGCTTCATTGGGCCAATTCCGCTTACTCGCCGATGCTGTCCAGTGCCTCCGATTCGGAAGCCTGGGAGCGGCCAGGGGTCACGGACAAGTGTTGTCCCTTGAGTGCCGCCTCAAGATCCTCCAGAGCCGCCGCAGTCTCGGGGTCGGACCCTCGCACCCCCAGTTCCACCTCCCGGCCGCCGCCGGGGAGAAACCGGGGCAGGCTGGAGAGTTTCACGTCGGGATGCCGCTCCTGAAGACGATACAAAAGTTGCACCAATTGGCTTTCCAAAGCGTCATGCACAGTCAGTTCATACTGCACCACCCTTGTGCCGCCCAGATCCCCATAGTGATGATCCAGAACCCACGCCACCATGGGCCAGGCCAGTTCGGGAAAGCCCGGCAGACAATGGATGTGGCCCATGGAAAAGCCGGGGATTCGGTTATAGTCGTTGGGAATGAGTTGGACGCCGCGGGGCAGGTCGGCCATGAGAATCCGGTTGGGATAGGCGTCCTGACCGAAACGGCCCTCAATCTCCGCGACAGCCCCGGGATGACGAACAATGGGCACATCGTGGGCGGCAGCTACAGCCTGACGGGTCCGGTCATCGGGCGTGGCGCCGATTCCGCCGAAGGAGAAACAGAGATCCCCACTTTCCTTGATCTCCCGAAAATGACGGACCAGCAAGGCTTCATCGTCACCGAGAGAATAGACCCAGGCCAGCTCAAGACCCCGGCGGGAAGCGCTTTTCACCACATGAGAAAAATGCTTGTCAGCCCGTCTTCCCGTCAGTATTTCATCACCGATGATGACAAGCCCCATATTCATTTGCACCACATCCTGCTATGGGTGCCAGGCAGGCCTGCCTGGCACCCATATCGCCCGTACGCCATGAAAGATTATCCTTTGGACCAGTCGACCTTGCTTCTCTTTCTGTGGTGGATATACTTCTCCGCCGAGAGAGCGGCGACACACCCGGAAGCGGCTGCGATGACGACCTGCCGCACCGCAGCGCAAGTCACGTCTCCCGCGGCAAAAACGCCGGGGATGGAGGTCTCCATGGCGGTGTGGGTCATGACACAGGCCGTCTCGCTCAGGTTCAGGGCGTTTCCCAGGAAATCGACCGCCGGGCGGCTCCCCACCAGATAGAGGAAGACGCCGTCCATGGGCAGCTCATGGATCGCACCGGTCGCCGTCTCCTTCAGGCTGATTCTTTCCACCAGTTCCGTCCCCGCAATGGCAACGATCCGGTGACCCATCATGACTTCAATATTTTCCCCGGCCACGAAGGGATGATCGTGCAACGCCTTCAGCTCTTTCATAGGGGTGATGAGATAGACTTTCCTGGCGAAACGAGCCAGGACGCCCGCTTCCTTCACGGCCTCCTCCGAGTCTCCCACCACGGAGACGACACGGTCCCGAAAGAAGGCGCCGTCGCACACGGCACAGTAACTGACCCCCTTCCCGAGAAACCGCTCCTCTCCCGGGATGGTCGGTTTCCGGCCCATGGAACCGGTGGCGATGATCACCGTCTTTCCCCGGTAGACCCGGTCGGGGCCGAAGACTTCCTTCGGCTCGGAATCGAGCCGCACCCCCACGACCTGCTCATTTTCGTATTCAGCCCCGAAACGCAACGCCTGTTCCCGGAAGAGATTCAGAAGTTCCGCGCCTGACAGGGGATCCGTCAAGCCGGGATAGTTCTCCACTTTGCTGGAATAGGCCACAGCGCTGGCACCGGACGACTTGTCCAGCATGATGGTCTTGAGGTTCGCTCGAGCCGCGTACTGCCCCGCGGAAAGCCCCGCCGGGCCGCCGCCGATGATAATCACGTCATAAATGGTGTCGGTCATAGCCTCACACATGGGTTCATTGAGAATACATTTTTTTCAATGGGCCCATTGTAACAGAAATGGGGGATTTTGCCGAGTGTCGCCATGGAGCCCAAAGTGGCAAGGGAGGGGTGACGTCGTCAACGTGGGTTGAGAAAAAGGAGAAAAACGGTGGGATGGCTCTTTTTCGCTGGACAGAGGGCGCCATAGAATGGTTAAATTTCTCCCGGAAGGCCGAAACTGCATCGGGAGGATAACCTATGAACGCGGAAGAGATCCTGGAATTC
>CAYUBU010000325.1:0-9241 GCA_964443105.1 uncultured Nitrospirota bacterium | reverse complement strand
CGGAGAATCCGGCTCACTTCCGCCACAAAGAGCGCCCCGTTGCGGAAGGCCACCCCGTTCGGTTTGTTCAGTCCCTCGGCCACCACAACCATGTGGTCGATCCGGTTGTCTCCATTCTGATCACGGAGCGCGTACACCTTTCCCGCTTTCCGTGTTCCCACAAAGAGGGTCCCCCGCTCGCCCAGGACCATGGATCGTGCATCGGACACATTTTCGGCAAAAAGGGCGATCTGGAAACCCGGTGGAAGCTTGATCTCCGGGGTCCCAAGATCTTTCCCGTGGCAGGCGGCAACCCAAAGAAGAAGAAAGCCCGCGCACAGGAACAGTCCCGTGGACAAAATTCCTCGCTCACAGGCTCTCACCACAGGACGCTTTCCGTCAGGCACCCTTGGCAAGGGTCGTTGCCTCCAATTCATAAGCAGCCAGCAGATTCTTGCATGCCGCCCACCGCAGAACGCCCCGGGAGATATCCCAGGGATTGTTCTCCTGCACATAATGAATGCCGTGTCCCAAATCTTCGATGGTCAGATCTTGAATCCGCTCTTTGAACCACGCCACCTTCTCTTCCCGGACGACACCACCGGGGGAACAGGTAAAAAGGAGCATAGGGAAAGCGAACTCATGGAGCGACTGCTCAATTTTCTTAATCCCGTAGAAGGTCTCGTTCTCTCTCCCCTCGATGGGGAGTTCATTGGGCCAGACGTAAATCGGATACCTGGACCGGAAGGTCGGAAAGGGCTTCCTGTAGTTCTCATGAATATCGTCACCGATCCCGCGGTAGACCGAGGCGGGAATGAGTTTGTTGACAAAGAGGTTCAACCCCATGATGAGAAAATGGCCGATCCCCGGCGTCCTGAACAGTCTGAAGGCGAAGCGAAAATCCCTGGGGAAATCGACCCATTTGAACGTAAAGGGGAAGGTCTCCATAAAAGCCATCCCGGCGACATTCTCCCTGTGGTGCAAGGCGTAATAGAAGCCGAGAACACCGCCCCAGTCATGGCCGACGAGCACCGCATCCCGCAAGTTGAGGGCCTCCATGAAACCGGCCACATACCGGTAGTGCTCCAGAAAAGTATAGCCGATCCGGGGTTTGCCCGACCTGCCGAACCCCACGAGGTCGAGGGCAATACACCGTGCCTTGGTACTCATGGGGGGAATCACGTTGCGCCAGAGATAGGACCAGGTAGGATTGCCGTGGAGAAAGACGAAGGGTCTGCCCTGCCCCTCATCGATGTAGTGCATGGGCGTCCCCTGGACCGTGACGAATCTGCTCTCGAAAGGGAACGCCGCCGATATGGGCATGATACACCTCCACCTGTCTCAATCTATAGCGTATCTTCGCTTATTCCTCAACCGGCGGGCTTGGCGGAACAAGGGTGCCAGGCAGGTCTGCCTGGCACCCCCCGTTCCTCGCTCTTTAAGAATGGCGCTTGCGGACGAGGGTGAGTCCGTCGCCTATGGGGACCATAGAGAGGGTGATCCGATCGTCCCGGAGCAACGCCTCGTTGAGCTTCCGGATGCACCGGGTGTCGAGATCCTGAAAGTCATCATCAGCCACACGACCATCCCAGAGGACATTGTCGATGGCGATCAGCCCCCCGGGACGGAGCAGGGCCAGAGAACGGTCATAGTATCCGCCATAATTCTCCTTGTCGGCATCGATGAAAATAAAATCAAAGGTCCCTGCCTCACCGCCGGCGATCAGTGCATCCAATGTCTCCAATGCCGGCGCGATCCGCAGGTCGATCTTGTCGGCCACACCGGCTGCCTGCCAGTAACGCCGTGCAATTCCGGTCCATTCGGTGTTCACGTCGCAGGCCACCATCCTGCCGTCCAGGGGGAGCGACAGGGCAACCCAGAGAGCACTGTATCCGGTGTACACGCCAATTTCCAAAGTCTTTCTTGCCCCGAGAAGCGCCACGAGGAACCCCATGAACTGGCCCTGCTCCGGCGCAATCTGCATATGGGCGCTCTCATGGCCGGCGGTTTCGTCACGGAGTCGCTTCAGCACCTCGTGCTCCCGGAGAGAGACACAAAGGAGATACCCATAGAGTGAATCGGTCATGCTCAGGGTTTTGTTGGACACGGCTCAATTCTCCTGAAGATATATTTCTTACCGGTTCTCGTCCACCGGACGGCGCAGCGCCTTCTTTTCCGACTGTTTCTTCTTTTCCTCGAGCACCTTTTCCTTGGCCCGGCGGGAGCGTCGACGCTTCTGCCGCCGGATCTTCTCCATCTTCCGGATCTTTTCGCTCTTTTCTCCCAGAATCCGGGCCTCATACTTTTCTGCCAGAATACGGCGCGCCAGAAAACGGTTCATCGCTTGTGAGCGCTCCTGCTGGCACTTGACCTCCAGTCCCGAAGGTACGTGCTTCAGGTAAACGCAGGTGGAGGTCTTGTTCACGTTCTGACCTCCCTTGCCCTGGGAGCGAACGAATTTCTCCACAATATCTTTCTCGTAGAGCCCGAGCCGTTCCATCTTCTCGGCAAGGGCTTTCTGCTTTTCGGAACCGACTGTGGGCTGAGTCATATATAGGACCGGGCAATACTGTCAGCCGTCAAATATGGGATAAATCGTTCTTGCATCACATGGCCTCTACGTGATTTCGCGCCCGTTCACCCGGCTACTATACGCGTATCCACGGCTCTTAGGCAACCGAAAATCGGCCTGATAATGCCCTTTTCAGAGAAGCCGCGAGCTTCATCTTCTTGCACATTTTGGGTTCAAATGGTATGTTGTTGCCGGGTTTCAAGGGGGCTCCGCCCTTGCGGGTTGGATGGTGGGAGATGGCGGCTTTGGGAGAATGAGCCATGTCATGAAAGTCTTCACCATCATGGCAACCCTCTTTATCCCTGTCACCTTTGTAACGGGGGTTTACGACATGAATTTCGAAAACATGCCCGAACTCAAGTGGCCCTTCGGATATGCCGCCGTCTGGGTGGTCATTGTAGCCATCGCCATCTCCCTGCTTATCTACTTCAAGCGTAAAAAGTGGTTATGAATGTCCATCTTCCTGAGAATGCTCTTCACCTTTCTCCTCATGAGCCTGCCCCAGGTCGCCGAATCCCTTGAGCCGGTGAAAGTCACCATCAAGGGGATCGATGGGGATCTCACAAAAAGTGTGTTGGCGGCACTCACCATCGACCAGCGCAAAACCCAGCCCCACCTGACGGATGAGCTGGTCCGGCGACTCCACGACAGAGCCGCCGGGGAGATTGCGGAAGCCCTTCAACCCTTCGGATACTACGAGCCGTCCATCAAAGGGGAGCTGAACCGGATCAATGGGGTCTGGCACGCCATCTACACCGTGGACACGGGAAAACCGGTGAAGATATCCGAGATTGACCTTCGTATTCAAGGACCGGGGGCCGAGAATGAGAACCTCAAAAAAATTGTGAAGGACTTCCCCATTAAGCAGGGCGACACCCTGAATCATCCTCAATACGAAAAAGCGAAACGACGGCTTCAAAGGACAGCCTTGAACCAGGGTTTTCTCGATGCCGGCCTGACGGCCCATCGGGTGGAGGTGTTTCCCAAGGAACACCGGGCCCATATTGTCCTTCATCTTGAGACCGGTCCCCAGTACCGCTTCGGGCCGGTCACGTTCAAGCAGGACCTCTTCCGGGAGGCATTCCTCAGAAGGTTTGTTCCCTTTGAACCGGGCGCCCCCTACTCCCAGGCCGAGCTCCTCAAGTTTCAAAGAGCCCTCTACGATGGCGGTTACTTCAAGACGGTTGAAGTGCGCCCCCTTGCCGACGAGGCCGACGATGCGTCCATCCCGATCGAAGTCAGCCTCATACCCCGCAAACGTCACCAGTATACCGCAGGGATCGGTTTCGGGACCGATTCGGGAGTCCGGGGAAGCCTGGGCTGGGAAAACCGGCGGCTCAACGTGTGGGGACACCGCATGGATGCCGAGGCAAAACTTTCCCAGATCGGCCAGAGTGTCATCACCCAGTACACCGTCCCCTTGAAGAACCCGGTCCTCGAGACCCGGACCTACACCGCCGGATGGTTCAAGGAGGACACCGATGCCAATGAGAGCGAAACCTGGCTGGTCGGTGCCAGTCACCACCACCTCCGGGGAAAATGGAGAGAAACCCTCTATTTGAACTACCAGCGTGAACGGTTCCACGTCGGCGAAGACCAGGGCCATTCCCGGCTCCTATTGCCCGGTGTGCGGTGGTCCCGGGTTAAGGCCGACAACCGCATTTATGCCACCCGGGGAATACGACTCCTGCTGGACATCCGGGGCGCCCATGATGCCCTCCTTTCAGACACCTCTTTTCTCCAGTTCAGGACCCTCGCCAAGGTCATTCGGCCTCTCGGCAGTAAGGGCCGGATCATTCTCCGGGGCGAGGCTGCCACAAGTCTCATCGACGAATTCTCCGAAGTGCCGGCATCCCTCCGGTACTACGCCGGCGGTGACCAGAGTGTCCGGGGATACGACTACCGTGAACTGGGGCCGGTGGATGACAACGGCGATGTTATCGGCGGTAAGCACCTCCTGGTGGGAAGTATGGAATATGAACATCGGGTGCTCAAAAGCTGGAGCATCGCGGCGTTTGTCGACACAGGGAACGCCATGGATGAGTGGGGCGACTCCCTGAAGACGGGAGCCGGTATCGGGCTACACTGGCTTTCTCCCATCGGCCCCGTCCGGCTCGATGTGGCTTCGGCATTGGATAAACCGGGAAAGCCCTGGCGGCTTCATTTTATCGTGGGACCGGATCTATGAAGCGACTCTTGTTCGGCCTCGTTTTTCTGATCATCATCATCGTGGGCGCTCTCGGCCTGCTCACCATGACCGAGCCGGGCCTTCTCTGGATTTACGGGCGCGCAGGCCCGTTCATCCCGGGAGAACTTGCCATCGACGGGCTCCATGGCAGGCTCGTCGGTCCCATCGGAGTGCAGGGCGTGCGCTATCGGTCGCCCCAGGTCGATCTTGAGCTTCAGCGCGGTTCCGTCAACTGGGACCCCGTGGAGCTGTTCTTCAAACGGGTCCGGATCACCGAATGTAGCCTGTCGGGCCTGCGGATCGAATTGAAGGAGGCTACGGACGGGGCCAAGAAAAAGCCCGCCGGGCGGCGGGACGACATACACCTGCCCCTGGCAGCCGACCTGGAGAGGGCGAGCATCACGGATATCACCATGGTGCGGCCCGGCTCGGCTCCGCCCATGGTGATTCATGAAATCCGTCTTCAAGCGAAAACCCGGGGTGACTCGCTGAACATCGACGCGCTCAAATTGGATGCAGATCGCTTTCAGATCTCCGCATCCGGCCGGATTGACATCAAGGCCAACTTTCCCGCCGATCTTCGGGTCGATTGGGCCGTGCAGCCGGAAGGCTTTAACCCCATGACCGGCGGCGGCACCCTGGCAGGGTCCATGACGAAGCTGGACGTCCTGCAAAACATGAAGACCCCCCTATCGGCAACGCTGAAGGCAACGGCTGTCGATCTACTCACCGCGCCCAGGTGGGAGGCCCATCTCAAGATAGATCCCGCGTCACTCCAAACCCTCAGACCTGCGTGGCCCCCGGTCACGATCGATGGGCAAATTCAGGGTACGGGGGCAGGGAAAGACATTGCTCTTGCCGGATCGCTGGGGGCATGGGAGGCGGCCTACGGTCGGTTTTCTGGAGATTTCAGCCTCCACGGTAAGGGAGAGGCATGGCAAGTGGAGAAGCTCGCCGTCTCCTTACCGGAAGACCATGGCCGGATCACCATGGAGGGGGCGGCCACCCTTTCCAAGGGAAAAATTGCCGTCGATGCCCGGGGTAACTGGGAATCGATCTCTTGGCCGCTGAAGGGGAAAGAGCCCCAGATCGCGAGCCCCACGGGAACTTTTACGATCACCGGCTCGCCGGAGAGCTATGACATAGCACTGGAGACGACTGTGGAAGGTCCACAGATCCCCCGGGGCCGCTGGGCCGTAAAGGGCAGCGGGAATCTCGCGGCCCTGGAGCTGACCGCCGTGGAAGGCGCCCTTTTGGACGGCAATCTCCAGGGGAGCGGCCAGGTTGCGTGGAAACCCCAGTTGAGTTGGAAAGCCGATCTTGAGGGAGAAGGACTGAACCCCGGCGCCTTTTGGCCCCGCTGGCCGGGTCGACTCTCTGGCGCAGCTTCGACTACGGGAGCAATGACGGCAAACCGTCCACGGATGAGTCTGAAACTAGACCACCTGAAAGGTGCGTTACGGGACTATCCTTTTGAAGCTTCAGCCCTGGGGGAACGGGACGGCAGCCTTTATCGATTCTCCGGGGTCACTGTCACGTCGGGATCATCAGAGCTGCAGGCCTCGGGATCGCTCAATGACGCCTGGGATTTAACCTGGCAGCTCAACACCCCCTCCTTGAAAGAGATTTTTCCCGACGGCAGCGGCGCCATCAAGGCCAGAGGAACCGTGACCGGTGTGCGGCAGATGCCAACGATCACCATGGCGCTCCAGGGATCTGAGATCCAGATGGGGACCACCGCCATTGGCGATCTTCAGACAGACCTCAGCCTCGATCTGCAGGATCGGGAGAGCTCCCGCATTGACCTGAAGGCCCGGGCCCTGGTCATCGGCAATCATCCCGTGGAAACGTTAACGCTCCAGGGGAGAGGCAAATTGGCAGATCATCAGTTAACTTTGAAAGCCGCCTCCGCGGAAGAAGCGATCGACCTTGCCGTTCAGGGAGACTACCATGAACGGTCCTGGCAGGGAACCTTAGAGGATGCCTATCTGGCTTCCGTGAAGCTGGGTGTATGGGACCTGGTGAACCCGGCGGGCATCACGATTTCCCCGGAGAGGGCGGCTACAGAGGAACTCTGCTGGACCAGCGCTGAAGCCGGTGTCTGTCTGGAGGGAAACTGGCGAAAGGGAGACGAACTGGAAGGCCGCGTGTCCATGACCCAGGCGCCCCTGGCGCTCCTGGAGCCAATTCTGCCCCCGGCCCTCACGCTGAGCGGCTATCTCAACGGAAAGGGAGTGATACACGTGGCCGACGGCGGCGCGGTCTCCGGGGAAGCCATGGTGGAGACGGCCTCCGGCAAGTTGGTCTATACCCCGGGAACACAGGAACCGGTCAATCTGAAAATCGGGGAAGGCCGCGTCAAATCCCGTCTGGAGAACAGCGGCCTCTCCTCGAATTTCCACGTCTCTCTGGGTGATACGGGCGAGATCAGCGGAGACGTGATCATCCTGCCTTTCACCCCTTTCGACCGGCCCCTGGAAGAGAAGAAGATCACCGGCAGCCTCGGGGCCCATGTCCCGGACCTGGGTGTCCTGGCGGTTCTCTTCCCTGAAATCGATACGACAGCCGGTCTGTTCAAGGCGGACATGGCACTCTCCGGTTCTCTGGCGAAACCGATGGTGACAGGCTCCGCAGTCATTGAAGAGGGCAGCGCCCGGATATCACGACTCGGTATTCACCTGCAGGACATCCGCCTTTCCGCAGCCAGTGCCGGACCGGAGGGTCTCCATTTGGACGGTGAACTCCGCTCCGGAACCGGGGTTATGAAGATCAAGGGGGCCGTCGACTTGAATCCCCGGGAGGGATTTCCTTCCCGGTTCACTTTAACAGGCGACAACCTGGAGTTTGTCAACCTCCCGGAGGCCTGGGCGATCGCTTCTCCCGACTTGGCCATCGTTCTTCAGAAAAACAAGATCGAGATGACCGGTACCATCGTCATTCCCGAGGCACGCATTGAACGGCTCGATCTTTCCACCGGGGTACCCGTTTCCCGGGACGTGGTCATCATGGATACTGGTTCACCACCGGAATCGAAGAAACAACGGCAGATCTTCACCGATGTGCGGGTCACCCTGGGTGAGAAGGTCCATTTCAGCGGATTCGGCCTGAGCGGCAACATCACCGGTAGCCTGCAGGCCCTCGACCGGCCGGAGAAGTTCACCACCGGGCAGGGTGAACTCCAGGTGGTGGATGGCAAGTACAAGGCTTACGGACAGAATCTGACAATTGAAAGAGGACGGCTGGTCTTTACCGGCGGCCCCATTGACGATCCCGGCCTCGACGTCCAGGCCCTTCGCAAAACCGGTGAGATTGTCTCCGGAGTCAATGTGCGGGGCACCCTGAAGGATCCCCAGATGGAACTCTTCTCTAGCCCCTCTTTGGAGCAGACCGATGCCCTCTCCTATCTGGTGCTGGGCCGATCGGCGGATCAGGCCTCCGGTGCGGAAGGCGCCCTGCTCTACGACGCGGCCCTCTCCCTCGGCGTTAGCGGTGGCGGGATGCTTGCCGAGAAAATCGGCAGCACCTTCGGCCTCGGGGAGATTGAAATTGCCCAGGAAGGTCAGGCTGAAGAAGCCACCCTGTTCATCGGCAAGTACCTGTCGCCCCGACTCTACGTCAGCTACGGCATCGGCCTTTTTGAGCCGATCAGCACTTTGCGGCTCCGTTACCAGCTCAGCACTAAATGGCTGGTGCAGACCGAATACGGCATCGAAAGCGGCGCCGACCTTATTTACTCCATCGAAAGAGACTAATCCCCCTGGTCCAGGCAAAGTGGCCCCCCATGGGAAGGAAGAGAGCACGCCTGCCTGATCCCGGGCATATAAGAAACGAAGTATGGCCATAACCCTTAACAGGTGCAGGTGTTCCCACGAGGGGATATCAACCGGAGGGCCATGGAGCGAGGGGAATACCGGCACCTGCGAAACCTCAGGACGACATGGCCAGGCGGCGGTGTTCCCCAATCATAGACGAAACAGCCCCCCACAGGAACCGGGGGAGAGTTCCCATGCCTGATCGCCGCTGTTCCGAAAGCGAAGCAGGCCCGTGACCCCGCGGCAGGTGTGGGTGTTCCCACGAGCGGATATTAACCGGAGGGCCATGGAGCGAGGCGAACACCCGCACCTGCAATGCTTAAGACCCGGGCAGGCATGCCTGGCGCCCCGTCGTACCCATGGTCACTGCTTGCGGTGATACCTTCCCCTGAGTATATTGTCATCAGGCGCTATTCCCGGTGATCGAAACCTGTCTATTGGGCTGTGTTCTGCGATCTAAAAGTGGGGCTGGCTTTGTATGTCCGAGTATCCCGTCATCAACTCATCTTTTGAGGCATCCCTCCTGACCTGCAACCCGAGGCTTGCCCGGGAGTTTAAGGGCTGGCTCTTCTATGAAGCCATGCTGTTTCACGGGAGCCACACCTGGTGGGGAGAGGGGCGTAGGAGGGAACGGCCCCACGACGGCGTCGATCTTTCCCTTTATCGCGACGGTCGGGGTCGATGCCGCCG
>CAYUBU010000324.1:0-7204 GCA_964443105.1 uncultured Nitrospirota bacterium | reverse complement strand
AGCCACCCTTTAAGACGGGCTCACAATCCCCCTGATGTTATCACCGGTGTATCACCCCCCTCGCAAACCCCGATGAACAGGGCATGACCGCGGGTTCGATTCCCGCCGCCTCCACCATTTAATTCTTTCAAAATCAAACACTTACCTGCCAAACAGCGGTCCAAAACGGTGTATCACCGGTGTATCAGCCAGGAATGTCAAGTTTTTGTAAGGTGAAAAGCCCTCCATATTCCTGTCGCCCAATCTCTGTCATTCGACTGTTAGTAAAGGGGAAATCAAGGCGGGCATCTGTGTCCGCGTCGGTTCGGCTAATGGCAGGTTCTAGGGGGCGGCGGGAGGGGGGCTACGTCGTTCGAAAGTGTCCCGCCTGGCGTCACAAACGTCGATCCACTGTTCTCTGGTCTTTCATCTGTTCTCCGCCACTCCGTCCTTCGTCACTCCGTCATCTGTTACGCCGTCTTCCGGTCTTTCATCTGCCAACTGGTTCATGGTGCAGGGTGCGAAGAAAATAACTTAGAACAACGTGGGTCAAATTGACGCCGAGACAGGAAGTCTTTTTCAATATTAAAGATTTGAACCTGTTTTTTGTCCGCGCCAAAGCCAAACAGCCCAAGACGAAAAGCTGGCAATCGGGTACACTCCGAGGTAACATGAGCCGTCACCTGCCGAAAGGATGCATCTGTGAACAACACCGCGCTCTTGCTGATCCTGACCTCCTGCTTCATGCACGCCACCTGGAATCTGCTGGCCCGGCACCGCCGGTTAGAGGCCCACTTCTTCTGGCGGATGGTGCTGGTGACGGCCTTAGTCTGCGCGCCGCCCGCGGCCATCAGCGAGTGGTACGCCAGATCGCTGACGCCGACGGCCTGGATCTGCGTCGCCGGGTCCGGCGCCTGCTGTGGTGTGTATTTTTTTGCCCTTGCCCACGCCTATGCGTCCTCAGACTTCACTGTCGTGTATCCCGTTGCCCGATCGCTGCCGGTCCTGCTCGTGGCGCTCGGAGATGTCGCGCGCGGCCGATGGCCCATGCCGGCGGGCTGGCTGGGCATGATCCTCGTGGTGGCCGGGTGCTTCCTTACGCCTCTCCACTCGTTCCGTGATTTCCGGCTGGACCGGTACCTGCATCGCTCCATCCTGTGGATGTTCCTCACCGCGCTGGGAACGGTAGGCTACTCCCTGCTCGACAAGCTGGCGTCGGAGGTCGTAAGCAGCGGCCCCGCCACGGCCGCGCGTTACGGCAGCTTCTTTTTCCTGTTCACCTGCGTCAGTTTAGCCCTGCTCAACAGGTTATTCAAGACTGACAGTGGCAGCGTCAAATCTGTGGGCTGGAAACTCCCCATCTTTGCCGGCGCTCTGAACTACGGGGCCTACTGGCTGGTCCTGTGGGCATATCAGTTGGCTCTGCGGGCGAGCTATGTGGTCGCCTTTCGTCAGTTCAGTATCATCATCGGGGTTGCGGCGGCCTTTGCGCTCTACAAGGAAGAAGGTATCGCCGTCCGGGTCACAGGTGCAGCCTTGATCACCTTCGGCCTCGTCATGATTGGGATGTTTGGCGCGTGATCCGCCAAATACTGAAACACCTCGGACTTTGGGTGATCGCCCCGCGGGACCCGCCCAAACAAGAATCCCTGCCGGAGTTTGTCTACGAGACTTTCAATGATGTATAGCCCGGCTATGAGGAACCTTGTGTAGAAATGAATTAAATTGCTGTGCGCGGCTTTTCAGTGCACGAGGGAAGAGTGGTGTGGCCTCATTACGGTAATTTTCTGCCGGTTCTCCCCTAATCTCCTGTTTTTTAATACTTCAGAAGAATCAAAGCCAATAAAATTTCATAATAATTACGACAGCCATATTAACCCTTTATTTCCCGCACTGACTTGATTTATTGTTAGCATTACATTAATGTTTGTCCTATAGGCTACCTCAAGCAACCCCATCATTGGAGCGGGATAGCAATGGACGGGGCGAAAACGAAACTGACGAAGTTTCTCAACGAGTCATTTCTTCCCTTCGGCGTGAAGGTCTTATGGAGCAGCATGCTCTGGGAATATCCTCGCGAGTACGTGGAACTGATTAACAGTGATCCGGCGTATGGCCACCCCCATGTTCGATGCGCTTGTGGCTCCGACAAAGTGTTCAACTACGGTATACCGAAAAACAACGGCAGATATTTCATGTGCCGAACCTGCGAGGCGTCTTTCAAGGCGTCGGTTTATCAGGGGGAGTGGAACAAGATATACAGGACGTGCGGCGCTGAGAATCCAACCTACGATTACTGGCTCGGAAAATACGATCACCTGCTCAAAGAATCACGGGATCTGCCGATCATGGATCTTGGGTGTGGTTCAGGAAATGACACGATCTATCTCCACCAGCGGGGTTTCAAAACAGTCTCCTGCGATTACTCGGATGAAGCTTTGCGCCGCCTCTCGGGGCTGGTGAACTCTGCGACCACAGTATGTTTTGACATGCTGGATGGTTTGCCATTTCCCTCCAACACCTTCAAAGTGATCGTCGCAAACCTCTCGCTTCACTACTTCTCCTGGCACGATACGGAGGGCGTTGCTACAGAGATTCGCAGAATCCTGATGAAGAACGGCTACCTGCTCTGTCGGGTCAACTCAGTCGGCGACACGGAGCACGGGGCTGGCCAGGGGACGCCTATCGAGGAGAACTATTGTGATGTTGGCGGCAAACGCAAGAGATTCTTTGATGAGAAGCAGTTGGAAAAGCTTTTTCGAAGATGGGAGATCCTTCATTGTGTTGAGCAGCGTATGATGCGAACTGGAAAGACGAAGATCTTTTGGGAAGTAGTGGTTCAAAAACGCTAACGTTCCATGACGGGCTCAGCGGTGTTTCGCCCGATCCCCGACCACCTCCCCCCGCCTTTTCTCGCGCGTATCCCGGTAAATATCCCGCAGGTCCTCACTCTCAATCCGGAAGTACCGCTCAAAGGCCTTGTTCGTGCTGTGCATGGTGGCCCTTTAAATTTATTCGGGGGTCCGTAGCTTCCTCAACGCAATGGCCGAGCTGTGACGGGTCCCGCCGTAGAGATTAACGCCCCTGCCAAGCTGCGGTCCAAAACGGTGTATCATCGGTGTATCAGCCGGGAATGTCAGATTTTTGGAGGGTGAAAAGCTCTCTGATAGCTTTAAGCACAATTATGAAGAGACAGATTATGGCTTGATACATATTTTTAGGGCACCTCGGTTAATTGGAATGAAAACAAGATGCCCTTTTATATCGTGATTAACCGTTTTTCAACCAGGAAATTCCGACTCAAGAGAAATTACCGAGTCGCCATAAGTTGTTGATATTATGGCCAGATGGTATTTCGGCAAGGGACAGGGCATATTGGCTTTGCTTAAACATCCCGCTCTTTTTGTTTTGATTTCTCTCTATTTATGTACTAAAGTACGTACGTACATAAAAATGAACACTGGAGGGTTTGCCATGAAGACCATTACTGCAACGAATGCTCGTTCCAACCTCTTCACGATTCTCAAGAAAGCGATCAAAGGGCATTCTCACTACCGGATTACGACGAAGGAGGGTGGTGCGATCCTGCTTTCTGAGGAGGACTTTGATAGTCTGATCGAAACACTGGAATTGCTTTCCACGCCGGGTTTCGCTAAAAGCGTTAAGCAGGCGAAGAAGGAGATCGAGAAGGGACAGACCTATTCTATGGAAGAGATTTTTGGGAAAGAATGAAACCCTACGAGATCAGGATCACGAAACAGGCAAAAAAGGATATTGACAAACTCACACCCAAGCTCAAACTGAAGCTTCGGGACGTTTTGACAGAAATCATTGCGGAGAATCCGTACGAGGGCAAGAAGCTTCTCGGTGACCTCGAAGGCAGTTATTCCTACCGCCTGTCCTATAAGGACAGAGTCGTTTACAGTATCGATGAAAAGAGAAGGATTGTTTACCTCGAAAGAGCCCGGACCCACTACGGGGAATAAAGAGGTGTATCACCCCCCTCGCAAATCCTTGCCAGTAGGGCATGACCGCGGGTTGAAGCGCCTATGCGACCCGGCCCATAGGGCTTCGAAATGAGAGGTATCTTGCATCTGTCTCAGCTCGCTGACCCCTGATCAGCATCGCTGCTGCATTTTCGATTCCCGCCGCACCCACCACTTGATTCTAGCAAAAGCAAACACTTACCTGGCAAACCGAGGTCCAAAACGGTGTATCATCGGTGAGGCAAGGCATAAGGGTTAGACCTACACATTACACTTAATTGTTTGAAGGGTTTTCTTGGGCTGATTGTTTGTCTTGACAGGTCATAACAAAAAGACTATATTAGTCACATAATATAGGGGGGGGAGGTGTGACTATGAAAACTGCCGCGATTTCGAAATTGAAAGCTTCATTAAGTGAGTATCTGGCAAGGGTAAAGGCCGGCGAGGAGGTCATCGTGACTGAAAGGGGAAAGCCCGTCGCGAAAATTATTCCTCTTGATCGAGGGAATGCAGAGATGTCTGCCCATCTTATGACGCTTGAACGGGCAGGACTGGTGCGCATCGGCACCGGCAAATTGCCAAAGGGCTTTTGGAACCAAAAAAGACCCAAAGACAAGAAAGGTTTGATTGTTACAGCTTTACTGGAGGAGCGGGAGGAAGGAAGATGATTTTTTGGGATTCTTCTGCAATTATTCCCCTGTGCGTGGATGAGCCTAAAACCAGGATAGTTCGTACTGTTTCTCAACGAGACGGAGCGATCGTGGCATGGTGGGGAAGTACGATAGAATGCTATTCTGCTTTTGCCCGATTACGTCGCGACAATCTGTTGAATCATAGAGAAGAAGAGCAACTCAGAAATCTTCTGCAAATGCTGTCTGATTCATGGACAGAAATCAAGCCAAGCCAGGATGTCAAGAATATTGCTGGAAGACTTCTTTTGCTCCATCCTCTACGCGCTGCTGATTCTCTCCAGTTGGCTGCTGCCCTGGTCTGGGCCGAAAAGAGTCCGGCCAAGCATAGTTTCGTTTGCTTGGATAATAAACTGAGAGAGGCAGCCAGCAAGGAAGGATTTGTTTTACTGCCCTCTGATCATGAATGAAACTAAACCCTATCCTAACAGCGGATATGCTGCTGATAAGTCACCTTGCCCGTAAACACCCATGGCCGATGGGTCCTGGGGGCAAACCTTCAAATTACATTATCTAGCGTCTAATAACGCCTTGTGTATACTGACTGCCCTGCTTTGGAATCAGATCCTCAAAATGTATAATGAAGGTTTGACCCCAAAGGGCTTATCCTCCTGCTTTTTCCTCAAGCTTGTCCAATTCATCCGGACCGGAAACAGCGACATCTACAATTGCTTTAGGGATATTGCTCTGTTCGCTCATTATCCGTATCTCATCTTCTTTGTCTGAAAACTCCATTATTTCACGAATGGACTCGATATATTCAAGTATCTGTTCATTGGGGATACTGTCCAGGGAAGGACCTGCAGCCTCGGCCTTCTTCCGAGCAGCCTCTTCTTCGGCAAGTCTCTTCTTTTCCTTCAGCTCTTCCTCCATCGACTTCCTCACACCGTCGATCATATCCTGGTCAAGCCCGCAGATCTCGATCATTAATTCATCAGTCACATTTTCATTGATCAGCTTTTTGACCTTGTCTTCAACTGACTTTCCTTCAGCCTCTTCAAACAGCGATTTGACTCTGGCTTTTTCTGCGAATTCAGCTTCCACAGCAGCATTTACTCGTGCAAATTCATCTTCCGAAATACCCATCCTATCAATGATTACTTCAAAAGCCACGCCATCGGCGATCAGAAACCGGATTCCTTCCTCTCCCCCCAGTTCCTTTGCTCTGGCGATGTATAGATCCAGTCGGGTTTTTTCGACAATCTCAAGGATATCAGCTTGGCGATCATACTCCCTGAGTGCAGGCCATGTATCTGCCAGACCTTCTTTAATACCAGCCGCTGCCTTGCTGGGATTCGTAGCGTCGTCCAGTTTAAGAGCGGATACAGCTCTATTGAAATCCTCCATCATGGCTCTTCCAACATTGATTCTGGCATCCAGGGCCCACCGCAGCTTAAGCATGTTACCCCCGTTGTTCGAAACATTATGACCAGTATCATCAAGGGCTTTCGCCATATGAGCAATCGTCTGTTCAAGTTTACCGGCTTCGAGGTCACCGGCACTCACCCCGAGGATCTTCTCCTCGATCAGTAACCAGAGAGGTTGTTTGTCTGTTTTATCCATAGTCGTCATTTCAATCCTCCTTTTGTATTAATGCCTGGCCAATTTCTAAGAATAATAAACATCTGACTTTCACGTCTGGATGCATAATAAAATAAGAACTGCTGATCCTTAAACATTCTTTTCTATTTTCCTCTATCCTGGACATTTGTTCATTGGATATTTCATGGCCATGAAGAGGAATAACTTAACATCCTTGAGTGTGCTAGTTCAATAAGAAAACCCAAAAGAAAACCCAAAAGAAGAAAACCCAAAAGAAGAAAACCCAAAAGGAACAGACAAACAATGCAGTTTTATATTGACCCGATTCCCTCTTTTTGTTAGAAAAGATCTATTCCCGCTAGATCATCCACCCCTAGATAAGTTGTTTTCTCTGCTCAATCCAATTTGCCTGCTTTGATCTTCCCGAATACGGATTACGAGCCGATCTTCAAACCTTTCTGCAAGGAGAAGACCATGCCCAGAATCCCGAGAAATCTGATTAAAGATGAGAATCGCTGCTACCATGTCATTTCCAGAACCACGGGCCAGGAATTCAAGCTGGGAAATCAGGAGAAAGAGCACCTCATGAAACGCATCAAGTTTCTGAGTTCCGTCTATTTCGTCCGAGTTTTTACCTTCAGTCTTCTTTCCAACCATTTTCACCTTCTCGTTCAGATGCAAAGCGGCGACGGCTATTCCGATGAGGAGATCGAACGGCGCTTCCGGATGCGTTACGGACCCAAGCGCCCCTTTCTGAAAGAGGAGGCGGCCCATTACCGCGGCAAGTGGTCGGACCTCTCCGAGTATGTCAAGGAGATCAAGCAGGGGTTCGCCTACTGGTATAATCGCAGAGAGAACCGGCGGGGATACTTCTGGTCGGAGCGCTTTAAGAGTGTGGTCGTAGAGGACGGGGCGGCGCTGCTGTCTTGTATGGCCTACATCGATCTGAATGCGGTCCGGGCCAACCTGGTCGATCGGCCGGAGGACTATCGGTACTGCGGCCTGGGT
>CAYUBU010000323.1:0-11932 GCA_964443105.1 uncultured Nitrospirota bacterium | reverse complement strand
CTTAACGCCACCCGCGCGGCCGTTGAGGAGGGGATCGTACCGGGCGGCGGTGTTGCCTTTCTCAGGGCCATTGATGCCCTGGACAAGGTCAAAGTCAAGGGTGATGAGAAGGTCGGTGTCAAGATCGTGCGACGGGCACTCGAGGAGCCGATCCGGCAGATTGCCAACAACGCCGGGGTGGAAGGTTCGGTGATTGTGGAGCACGTGAAGAAGGAGAAGGGAAGCGTCGGGTATGATGCCAACACCGGCGAGTACGTGGATATGCTGGCAAAGGGGATTATCGATCCGACCAAAGTCTCCCGTACGGCATTGCAGAATGCCTCCAGTATTGCCTCCCTGCTCATTACCACAGAGGCCATGATTACCGACAAGCCCGAAGAGAAATCGGAAGGTGGTGGCATGCCCGCCGGTATGGGCGGCATGGGCGGTATGGGTGGTATGGGTGGTATGGGCGGTATGATGTAAGCTCAGGAGACATGCACTGAAAAATGTTATCCCTCCATCCTTCGGGGTGGGGGGATTTTTTTTGGCCAGAGAAAATTGGCGCGATCACCGGGATACTGAGTGGCTGTCTCGTTTCCGCTGCAGAGCCTCTTACCTGTAGAAGGCCTCCCGTTCTTCCGGAGTGATGTGGACGGCGTTTCGACGTGTGCCGGTTCTGAAGGGCGGAAGCGTGTCACCAGTCTTCGCCGCCTTCATCAGCCTTTTTGACTCCCCTATGATCTTTTCCAGGTAGAGATAGCGTTGCCCCTCTGTCTCGAAGCACCGGAATCGATAGAGGAGGGGCGAGAGGGAGGGAGGGGCTGCCCTGACGAATCTCTTTACAGACTGAGAGAATTCCGGGTAGATCAGGGCAGCCCTTGGGAGGACTGATTGACGAACCGACAGCGTCGGAAAGATTCGCTGCAGCAGGCCGCTGTTTTTTACGAACCACGCGATCTGATCACCGGCAGAAAGCAGGACATCTTCTCTCGGCTCCAGTCCCGCATGGATCAGGAGAGGGGCCCCGTGAGCGTCCCGGCCGATAAGATCGATGAGTGGAAATTCCGGATCCCCCAGATTCTCACCGAGTATTTCGAGACCCGCCTCGATAACGGAGCACGACTTCCTGATCAAGGCAGTCAGTTCCTGCTGGTTCTGAAGCGGGATCATTCGAAGGGACATGGCAAAACCACCCTCAGTGATTTGTCTCGGGGTGCCCTCTTTTGGATCTGTGATCATCGATGATCAGAGTCGTCAGATCCATCAGATTCTTTCGCACCGGGGACGATGGGAACTTGAGCACGAGAGGCACCCTTTGCTCGATGGACGACTCGATGACAGGCTCGGTTTTCACGTAGGCATAGCTGACCAGAGACCGGTCAAGGAATCGTTTCACGTTTCCGGCCATTTTTGTAAAGGCCCGGGCGGCGCTCTCCTTGTCGCCCTCGGTGATCACGACCAGGCCAAGCTCCACGTGGCGGTGTCGCTGATGGAGACTCTTGAGCCCTCCGTAAGTCTCGAGCATGCCCTCAGGGTCGTCGCCGGCCATGGCCATACAGAGGGTTGCCCCCTCAAGCAGGGGTGCTGTCTCTTGAGTCCGTCCTAAGGGAAGTTGATGCAGAATGAAGTCAAACTTGCGATACGCTTCGGGCCAGAAAGACCGCGCTTTTTCCATGGGGGCTGTGCTGCGGGAGAGCAGGTCGTTGAGAACGGCAGTACGGTAGGCAATCCTGACCCCCATGGCCGCCCCGGAAAAGATGACGTCGCCCTGGCATTCCACGTCCACCAGTCCCATGAGGCCCGTCACGTTCAAATTGCCGGGGTCATCGTCGACGACGAGCACCCGATGCCCTTGCCGGGCCAACTCGATGGAGATATTGGCCAGAGCGAAAAGCGCCCACGGGGTGCCGGCAGGGCCCATGAAGGCAAGGGTCGGAATATTCCTGGCCCACAGACTCTCTTGAGAAGGGAGCAGGGCCCTCTCCCCGCTGATTTCCTGTTCTGGAGGTTCGGGGCGGGTCTCGGAGGAGAGAAAGACTTGAGAAATTTCTTCCAGCCCTCTCCCCAATCTCTTTCCTTTCACCGATTCTCCTTACATAAAGCCGGCCATGCTCCCGAAGGTCCCGGCGCAATTCCGCCGCATCAGTTGCTTTGCTCCTGCCCCGTTTCCCGGTCTGTCTTCTCCTGCTGCAACAGTTCGGGGAATTCGAATGGCTTGACTTCGATCACCGAATCGACGCCGCCGAAGTCATTGACGACGACTTTGGGATTTGCGGGATCTTCTTTCCACTCACCGTTGACGATGAACTTGTAGTGGTATTTGCCTGGAGCCAGAGGGAGGACTTTATGCCATGTGCCGTCGGCCGTTTTTTCCAAATCGGCAGTGCCGTCGGGCGTCCAGTTGTTGAAGTCCCCGACCAGCTTCAGGGAACGTACATCCTGTGCCTTATAGGAGAACAGGATACCGCTCTTGACGGGCCGGGGGGCGACTGTTTCGTGCCTGTGCTGCTGGACGATGGCGGGCTTGAAGTGGAGGACTTCTTCAGCCAGGGCTTGGAAATCCAGAAACCCGCTGCACTTCCGATCAAAGGCGGTGATGGGAGCACCGTAACTGGCCGCTTCTTTCAGCCGGATGTTCAAGTGGATGACCGTTTTAAATGTATTCTCTGGAAAGTGCTTTTGTACTTCCTCCAGTACTTCCCGGGAGAGCCTTGTACGTTTATCGAACATGGTGACCAACGTATGAAGCTCAACCTTGTGGTTCAGCTTTTCTGAAAAGAGCTGGATCGATTCAATCTGTTTTCCCAGTCCGTGGAGGGAGAAAAAACTCGGTTCGATGGGAATGATCACATCCTGAGCGGCCAGCAAGGCATTGAAAGAGAGGAGTCCCAGCGATGGGGGGCAATCGATGAAGATGTAATCATAGGATCGCTGCATTGCCCCGATGGCTTCCAGCAGGCGTCGTTCCCGTCCCGGAGTTCCTGCAAGCTTCTGTTCAAAGGCGGAGAGAACGATGGAGGATGGCACCAGGTGCAGGTTCTCCGCTACGGGGGCAACGATATCGTCGAGCAAGGGCCTGTCGTGATCTCCCCCTGCCAGAAGTACGTCGTAGAGGCCGAGTTCCAGCTCTTCCGCTTTGACGTTCAAGCCTAAAGACGAATGGGACTGGGGATCCATGTCGATGACCAGAGTCTTCTTCCCCAGATCTGCCAGGCAGGCCGCCAGGTTAATGGTGGTTGTTGTCTTGCCGCACCCTCCCTTCTGATTAACGATTGCGACTGTTCTCATAGTCCGCTCCTTTCGTGATACTCATCCGTTCAAATCATTGGGAGATTGACCGGGCGTATCCCCCCCCCTCATATGGCGCATTCCAGATTTTCATCTGTAAGTATCAGCTATTTGGTATGACGACGACTCAGGAGCACTATATATTGTGCAGAAACATATTAGAAAATAAACCTGTTGTCAAGAAAAAAATATCAAATTTTTGACGGGAAAAGGGAGAGATCGACTCTTGCCGGTGTGTGCGGCGGCTGTGAGCGAAACGTTTCAGATGCCGTATTTTTCCATTTTGTAGCGAAGGATCTTTCGGGTGATCTGGAGAAGTTCGGCGGCCTGGGTCTGTACCCCGCCGGCCTGAATCAGCGCTTTTTTCAGGTAGGCCTTTTCGAGATCTTCCACCACTTGGTTCAGGGAGACGCCGCTCTCGGGGATGTCGACATCGTCGAGGGAGTAGGGATGTTTCTTGCCCCGCTGTGGCAGCGGAAAAGACTTGGGTGTGAGTGTGTCTGATCGGCTGAGTACCACGGCCCGCTCAATCATGTTTTGCAGTTCTCGAATATTGCCGGGCCAGTTGTAGTGAATCAGCAGGTCCATGGCTTCAGGCGTTATCGTTTTCTTTGCCTGGTGGGTTTCTTCCGAGAGCCTATCGATAAAATAGGTGGCCAGAACGGGGATATCATCCCGCCGGTCCCTGAGTGGAGGAATGTCGATGGGGACGACATTGATCCGGTAATAGAGATCTTCCCGGAACAGGCCTTGCTCAATCTTCTCTTCCAGGTTTGTGTTGGTCGCTGCGATGACGCGCACATCCACCTTCATGGTTTCCGTCCCGCCAAGATGCTCGATCTCGCCGCTCTGTAGAACCCGGAGGAGTTTGATCTGCAATGCGTTTTCCATGTCTCCGATTTCATCGAGAAAAAGGGTCCCGCCGTCAGCCAGCTCAAAACGGCCGGGCTTCAACCGATCGGCCCCGGTGAAGGCTCCCTTTTCGTACCCGAAGAGCTCCGATTCCAGCAGTGTGCCGGGAATGGCGCCGCAGTTGATCTTGATGAAGGGGCCCGAGGCCCGGGTGCTGTGGTAGTGAACGGCTCCGGCGATAAGTTCCTTCCCCGTTCCGCTCTCCCCCCGCACCAGGACGGTGCTCCTCGTCGGGGCGATCTGTTCGATGAGGCCAAAGATCCGCCGCATGCCGGCACTTCTGCCGATAATGTTGTCGAAGCGGTACTTGGAATGCAGCTCCGAACGGAGCTGTACGTTCTCCTGTGACAGGCGCCGATAGTGAAGGGCCTTTTGGACAATGACCTCCATCTCCACGATGTCAAAAGGTTTCAGAATGTAGTCGAAGGCCCCGGCTTTCATGGCTTCCACCGCGGTTTCCACCGTGCCGTAGGCGGTCATGATAATGACCGGCATCTCGTCATCGATATTCTTCATCTCGCCGAGGACTTCCATCCCGGACATGCCGGGCATTTTCATGTCGGTGATGACAAGAGAGGGGAGACGGGTCCGGGCCAGTTCCACCCCTTCCAGTCCGCTGGCAGCCGCAATGACCCGGTACCCCAGTCCTTCAAGGGAGAGTTGGAGGATCCGGTGCATTCTTCTTTCATCGTCAATGACGAGTATTTCTTCCATGGTCTTTTCTCACGCCCCGTTTTAGGTCTCGGTCAGCACGCCCTGGGATCTCTCCGCCACGGGAAGTTGGATCGTAAAGCAGGTTCCTTTCCCCTCTTCGCTGTTCAGGAAGATGACCCCATGGTGGTTCTCAACGATTTTGTTTACCACCGAGAGCCCGAGGCCGGTCCCTTTTTCCTTGGTGGTAAAGAAGGGATTGAAGACTTTTTTGATGGTTTCAGCAGGGATACCGGCCCCGCCGTCACGAAAGAGGATCTCAATCTGCCCCGATTCAGCAAGGAACCGGGTGTTAACTTCGATGGTGTCACCGGCATCGGTGGCCTGCAGGGCGTTGAGGACCAGGTTCAGGAAGACCTGGTGCATCTGGTGTTCATCGATCATGATGGGGGGGAGTCCCGGAGAGAGATCGGTCCTGAGCTGAACCTGGTGTTTCTCAATTTGCAGGGCCGTCATCTGCAGGGTACCCCGGATGATATCGTTGATGTTCTGAGACTTGAAAAGAGGCGGCCTTGGCCGGGCGAACTCGAGAAAGTCGTTGATCACGTCGTTGAGCCGGTCGACTTCCTCCAGAATGATGGATGAGAGTTCGTCGAATCGGGCGTCCTTGTTCGCGATCTCCTTGTTGAGAATTCCCGCCGCCCCCTTGATGATCCCCAGGGGGTTTCTGATTTCATGGGCGATGCCGGCAGACAGCTCACCCAGGGCCGCCAAACGATCCTGTCTGCGGATATGTTCTTTGAGATACTGGATTTCCGTCAGGTCTCTCAAGAGGATGACCAGCCCCAGCCCTTTTCCGCCGGCTTCTGCCGGATCTTCCAGAATGGAGAGGCTCAGCTCCACGGGGATGACACTGCCATCTTTTAGATGAAGCGCCGTTTCCACCCCCTCCTTGATCTGGTTGTCAGCCATGCATTGTTTGATGAGGACGACCAGGTCTTGATTCTTTTCGAAGACTTCCGCAAATGTCCTGCCCACCAACTCGCCGTCCGGGCAGCGCAAGATCGTTTCCACGGCCCGGTTGACCCGGATGATCCGGTGGTCCGGTCCGATGGTCAGAACTCCGTTGGGAAGACTCCGGAGTATGTTGTCCGTATAGTTCTGATTTTCCACCAATTGGGCAATCGTATCCTTGAGCCGGTCGGTCATGCTGTTGAAAGATTGCGCCAGTTCACCGATTTCATCGCGGCTTTGGACATGGATTTTCTGACTGTAGTCGCCGGCACTGATGGCTCGCACCCCCTGTGAGAACCGGAGTATGGGCCACGAGATTCCCGTGGCCACGGCCGATCCTGCGACCACCGAGAGAAGGAGGCCGAGCAGAATGAGGATGTAGTAGAATTTTGCCGAAGCCAGCTTGCCGCCCAGCGTTTCCGAGGCCGGGATGCCGTTGAGCAGGATCAGGGAGACCCGGCCTTCCGCATCGGGCAGCGGGGTCAAGAGGGCACGGTAATCGTTATCGCTCTCTTCTCCCGCGAGGGTCAGGTTCTTGATGAATGTCTGGCCGAAAAGCTCCGCCTTGAGACGGAACCGCTCATTGCTGCCGATGGCCACATAGCTTCCCGGTCCGTCCTGCCTGAACAGTTTGGAGTCCACACCGGTCATGCTTTTAAGATCGGAAAGGAACTCCCGGTCCAGGGTGTAACCGGTCATGATCGTACCGATCGGTTCCCCCTCATTTTCCACCGGGAGAACGTAGACCAAAAGGGGCCATGGCTCCTGGTCGCCGGCGGCCTGCAGCAGGGTCATTCCTTCTTCCGGATTTTCCGGTCTGGCAAAATCGGCGTCGATGCTGCCGAAGATACGGGTGTTCTCTTCGTCAAAGAGGAAAACCTTGAGCGGGGTGTCAAACCAGAGGAACTTGATGTTGACCCCGCCCTGGATGGCCTGGCGCAGTCTGGGGTCACCGGAGAACGATTTGGCCACCCCTTCCAATTCGGTTTTTTTGCGGCCCATCAGGTAAACAGCCGATTTGCCCGCATAATTGACCCGGTCCTCGATCCCTTTCTCCAGCCTTCCCGATGCGATCTTCACACCAATATAGGTGGCCAGAAGCATGGGAAAGACGCCGATCAGAATGAACGCCACGATCAGCTTGCGCCGGATAGAAAAACCGCTGAGCATTACATGAGATTCCGCAAGTTAATGAAATTTATAAGCTGGATAATTGTATAGAAAAGTCAGGGGAGTGTCAAATTTTCACTAGTCGGGCAGCGGGGAGTGTCAACGCGCCGTCAGTTGGTGAGCATCACCTCGAACTGTTCCTGATGAAACTCGGGGTCGCTCTTGATGATGACTCTCTTCTTGAAGCGATTTTCCAGTTCTTCCACGCCCCGTCTTTCCTCATCGTAGAGCATGTCGGCGATATCGTTCTGGGTGATGACCAGGACCTTCTTCTCTTTGGTGAGGGGGGCAATCCGGGTAATTTCCCGAAAGATATCGTAGCAGACCGTTGTTTTGGATTTGATGAATCCTTCCCCTTCACAGTAACCGCAGGGTTCCATCAGGATCCTTCCCAGGTTTTCCCGGACCCGTTTCCGGGTCATCTGGACGAGACCGAGTTCGGAAATCTCGTAGATCGTGCTCTTGGCCCGATCGTTTTCCAGTGCCTTTTCCATGGCGCTGAAAACCAGCTTCTGGTTCTTTTTCTCTTCCATGTCGATAAAGTCGATGATGATGATGCCGCCGATGTTCCGCAGTCTCAGCTGGTATGCAATTTCCCGGGCCGCTTCCATGTTGGTCTTGAATATGGTCTCTTCCAGATTTCTCTTGCCCACATAGCGGCCGGTATTTACGTCAATGGCCACAAGGGCTTCGGTCTGGTCGATGACGATGGAACCGCCCGATTTAAGCCAGACCCGGCGCTTGAGGGCACGGGAGATCTCCACCTCCACGCCGTAGGCATCGAAGATCGGTTCGGTGCCGTCGTAGAGTTCGATCTTATCCTGCAGGTTGGGGAGAAAATTGGTCACGAACTCCTTGACCAGAAGGTACTGGGAAGGGGAATCGATGACCATGTCATCCACGTCAGAGGTGAAAAGATCACGGATGACCCGAAACACGAGGTCCAGGTCGCTGTGCAGCAGCGCCGGGGCGGAGACCTTCTCGGCCTTCTTCTGGGTATTGACCCACAGGCGCTTCAGAAACTGCTGGTCCGCCCGAAACTCGTCCTCACTCTTTCCTTCGCTGACTGTCCGAACGATGTAGCCCTCATCCCGTCCTTTGAGATAGGCCACCGCGTTCTTCAGCCGGTTGCGCTCCTTTTCATCCTCGATCTTCCGGGAGATGCCGACATGATCCACGGAAGGCATATAGACCAGGTATCTTCCGGGGAGCGAAATATAGGAGGTGACCCGGGCCCCTTTCGAGCCAAGGGGCTCTTTGGAGACCTGGACGATGATCTCCTGTCCTTCCCTGAGAAGATCTTCAATGGGGGGGTCGTTGTGGCTGTGGCTGACCTCTTCTTCCATCCGATCATTGTCAAAGTCGTCATCGGCTGCCGCCATTTCCGGGAAGAGGTCGTGCTCATTGCGAATATCCGAGACATACAGAAAGGACGACTTGTCCAGCCCGATATCCACAAAGGCCGCCTGCATTCCCGGTAGGACCTTGGTTACCTTCCCTTTGTAAACGTTCCCGACCACACCCCGTTCTTTCTTGCGGTCGATATAGATTTCCACCACGTTGTTGTTTTCCAGCAAGGCGACCCGGGTTTCATGAATGGTGGAATTTACGATCAGTTCTGTGGCCAAACGACCCTCCTCGGCAGAGTTGCAAGAATGCGGACAGGGTGTCCGGCAGGTCTGCCGGACACCCTGTCGTCGGAGCTAGGGAACTGCTTGTGCTGCTTCTTCCTGAAACGGGATAGTCCGGCGGCAGTCCTGGTATAGACCTGTGCGTGTAACTCGGATTTCGGGCATAGTCCCGGGGGACAGGTTCAATAGCGCCTGCAGCACTTCGTTGACACGGGCGCCGCCCTTGTCTCCCATTTGTAACATGATGCGGAGAGAGACCGTATCGTGCTCTTCTCCGTCCATGACCATGTCGGCAATCATGGGACGGATGTTGATCACCTTCTCTTTGCCCTTCCTCTGTCTCGTCACCTCTATCTCCTGCAGCGCGAGGAGGCTTTGAATCTGCGCCCACGGTTCTTCGGAGAAAGCTGACCTGGGGAGCTGGACCTCGTATTCACTGAAATGGATGATGGACGAAATGGCCGGTGCCTGCATCGGTATCCAGTTCACCCCGGTCACTTCGATCCCCCTCGGCAGAACCCGGTTCAGTCGCGTTCCCAGGGTGTCTTCAAAAATGGATCCCGCGACGGTTACGTCGAGGAACTCGGAAAGACTGCTCACACCCACCGGAAGCGCCGGTCCCATGGCGATCTTGGGGTGGGGATGGAAGCCTTTGGAGTAGGCCAGCGGAATCCCGGCACGGACGAAAGCACGGGCAAAAAGACTGATTAACTCCAGGTGTGACAGGAACCGGAGTTTCCCGACTTTGGTGTACTTGATCCTGAATCGCTTCAGGGTCTGTAAATCCTGCTTCCCTGCTGAGCGGCGACGGGTTGTTTGCAGTTCAGGCCGGTGGGCGTAGACATTGGTTGTCCGTTCATCGCAGACGCCGCAAAGACTGCAGGTGCCATCCCGGCAGTCGGGCGTCGTTTCCGATCGACGGGCCCGCCTGTATTCTTCGGCCAGAAAGTCATTGGAGATCCCCGAGTCGATCTGGTCCCAGGGGAGTCGCTCATCGAGACGCCTTTCTCTATGCACGTAGAAGCCCGGGTCGATGCCGCAGGCTTCAAAGGCCGCAAGCCAGCGGTCAAGGCGAAACTCCTCCGTCCACCCGTCAAAACGGCACCCCGACAGCCAGGCCTGATGGAGGACGGCACCCAACCTGCGGTCACCCCGGGAGAAGACGCCTTCCAGCAGACTGATGCCCGGCTCGTGCCATTTGAAATTGATTTTGCGGTGCTTCAGCCCTTGTTTTAAGAGGCGATATTTCTTCCGGGTCTCCTCGGGGAGATCCTGGGCGCACCACTGAAACGGCGTGTGGGGTTTGGGCACAAAAGGAGAAACACTGACGTTGATCTGCTTGAATCGGGGGTTGGATGCCTTGGCCGCCTTCAGGGCCTTGTGAGCCAACGATACGATGCCTTCCAGGTCTTCCTCCGTTTCCGTCGGCAGGCCGATCATAAAGTAGAGTTTGAGAGTTTCCCAACCGGCGTCAAAGACCTTCTTGACGGTGTCCAGAAGGTCTTCCTCACGAATTTTCTTGTTGATGACATCCCTCAGCCGCTGGGTGCCGGCTTCCGGCGCTATGGTGAAGCCCGTTTTCCTGATCTTCTGGATCTCGTCGATGATTTCCGTGGTCAGGGTGCCGGGACGGAGGGAGGGGAGCGAGACGCTGACATGCCTCTCTTCGGCAAATCGGACCACATCGCCCACCAGGTGCTCCAGGGCCGTATAGTCTCCCGCCGACAGGGATGTCAGGGAGGTCTCTTCGTGACCCGAGTTCCCCACCGACTCCTTGAGAATATGGACGAGGGTGGACCGCTCCCGTTCCCGAACCGGCCGGTAAATCATTCCGGCCTGACAGAATCGGCAGCCCTGGGTGCATCCCCGGGAGATCTCCAGCGTGACGCGATCATGGATGGTCTTCATGTACGGCAGTACCGGGGCGCAGGGAAAGGGGGCCTTGTCCAGGTCTCTGACGATTCGTTTCCCCACGGTACAGGGGCCCCCAGTTGTCTTCTCCATCGACTGGATAGAACCGTCGGGCCGATGGGCGATCTTGAAGTGGGACGGGACGTAGATCCCTTCCAGCGTCGAGAGTTGCTGCAGAAGCACTCGCCTGTCGGCATGCCGGTGCCCACGATAGACCTCCACGATCTCGTGGACCAGTTCCTCTCCGTCCCCGATGGCGAAGCAATCGAAGAAATCGGCCAGAGGTTCAGGGTTGAAGGCGCAGGGGCCGCCGCCGATGATCAACGGATCCCCAGCACCCCGTTCCCGGGCCAAGAGGGGAATACCGGCCAGGTCGAGCATGTTGAGGATGTTGGTATAGCTCATCTCATACTGCAGCGTGAAACCGACGATGTCGAAGGCTTTCAGCGGGAGGCCTGACTCCAGGGTGCTCAGGCGGATACCTTCACCGCGGAGGAGATCCTCCATATCTTTCCAGGGGGCATAGACCCGCTCCGCCACGGTATCGGTCCGGTCATTGAGGATATCATAGAGAATCTTGAGGCCCATATGGGACATACCGATTTCATAGGTGTCGGGAAAAGCCAGGGCGACTTTCAGATCCACCTGATCGTGGTCTTTATGGACCGCGTTTACTTCTTCGCCCAAATACCGGGATGGACGGGAAACCCAGCCGATCATATCTTCTCTAATCATTTTACGACCACCTCAATTCACCGGGGTAAAATGTGGCTAAAATAACATTAATCGACGGGTTCTTCAATTTTTATTTTAGTGAACCGTCATTTTTTTGCTTGATCCTTGATGGCTCCGGGATCGAGGAGGAAGAACATCGCTGCCACGAGGAAGTAGCCCGCGCAGAACTGATAGGGGGCCGGGGATGAAATGAGCCAGGGGAGAAAGATCTCACCGCTGGCCAGGGGGGAGTGAATCAGGCCGAAGAGTGAAAAACATCCCGCGGCCCCGAGAAAAAATGCGGCGGACCTGAGGCGATGGTCGATGATCATCGCCGTGGCTGATCCCCACAGCAGAGCCGAGAGGATAAATCCGTTTCCCAGCATGAGAATGGTCTGCACCGTCGCTGCCATGTCGCCGCTCAGGTCCGATGGACTCTTGCCCAGATGAGAAAGGAGACTGCTGATCTGAATGAAGAGAAGATTGGCGATGACCGGAATGAAGGCGATGGCCACCGCTTTTGCGTGTCGTGCCGGAGTCGCCTCGTAGGCCTGGGCCGTGATCTCCAGTCCGATGAAAATCAGAATCGGCGCCACCGCCGCTTCCGGCAGGAGGTGAACAAAGAACGACAGGTAGCCCAGCATGCCGCCCAATCCGAT
>CAYUBU010000322.1:0-6185 GCA_964443105.1 uncultured Nitrospirota bacterium | reverse complement strand
ATCCCGCCGCTGCTCCATGCCCTGAGTGATTGGAACTCCAGCGTACGGCTGTCGGCCGCATGGACTTTGGGGATGATTGGCGACTCGAGAGCCGTCGATCCGCTGATCCATGAGCTGCAGGAAAAAGATTCCGACGTCCGTGAAGCGGCAGCCACTTCTCTTGGAATGCTGGCGGACACTCGGGCTGTCGAGCCACTCATAAAAGCGCTCCAAGACCCCGCAGCGAGTGTAATCCGTGCAGCCGCGGGAGCCCTGGAATCGCTGGGCGACCGCCGGGCAGTTGATCCCCTGATCAACGTCCTCGCCTTTCCAGACGGTGAAGTCCGTGAGGCGGCGGTTCGGGCGCTGGACCACTTCAACGAACCCCTTGGACGTTTGATCTTTGAAAGTCTGGAGGGATCGGAACAGGCAGCGGAGACGCTTGTGCAGCGCAACGATGCCCGCGTGGCCGCCCCGCTCATCAACGCTTTGGACGCCTGGGACAGCACCCTCCGTCACAACGCCGTCCAGGTGCTTGGCAGAATGGGGAACGAAGAGGCGGAGGACGCCCTGATCCGCGCCATGGATGACGGAGAGCCCCAGGTCTTCTGGGCCGCGGCTCTGGCACTCCAAAAAATCGACAGCAATCGGCACATGGACACCCTGCTGGCTCTTCTGGAAAGCAACAACCCCGAATTGCGCGAGGCCGCGATCTGGGTCCTCGGTAAAAGAGACGATCCGAGAATAGCGGGCCGTCTGGTATTGGCCCTTTCCGATAAGGCCGCCGACGTGCGGGCGGCGGCCGCCTGGAACGTGGGGCGTCTCGGCGAGCCGAAAGCCCTGGAACCGATGCTCAAGGGACTCCAGGATTCAGACCCGAAAATCCGGGAGGCGGCAGCCTGGAGCCTGGGGTGGCTCGGCGATCCAAGCGCCGTGCCCTCCCTCATAGAGGCCTTGAACGATGTCAGGCCGGCCGTGCAGAAAGGGGCCGCCTTTGCCTTGGGCGAACTGGGCGAGAAGGCTGCCATTGAGCCGCTCCTCGGAATTCTCGGTCGCGGCAGCCCGGAAGACCGCGAAAATGTCGTGGCATCGCTGAACAAGCTGGGCGAACCGCTGGGAGCATTCATCCATGAAAGCCTGCTCGAGTCCCCGGAAGCCCGGCGCCAGCTTGCTTCAATGCGGGACCCTCGGGCCCTGCCATCCCTGATCGAAGCCACAAAGAACAGCCGTGGGAAGATACGCCGGGCGGCGGCACGAACCTTGGGGGCCATCGGAGACCCGGAGGCCGCCGAGGCCCTCATTTCCCTGGCCAACAGCTGGAACCCCCATGAGATAGCCGTCGCCATCATCGCTCTCTTTCGGATGGAGGGGAAGAGTCTCTCTGGATGTATTGGCACGACTTTCAGGCTCTTCACGGCGGGCTTCGCCTTTCTATTCTACCTGGCAATCACGGTGAATATGGTGTTGTTCTCTATCTTTCTGATTCCCAATAGAAGACACCGACAGGTGACAGGACGCAGAAAGCGATGAGGGCAATTCTCCCGACGCCGGCAAGGCGCAACGTGTAAAGAGAGTCTGCCATGGGTATTCAAGAGATCCTCGACCTGCAGATCGGAGACGTCACTCTCCGGAACATGGCGCGGGTCATTGTCTTCGGGGGGATAGCTGTCATCCTGATCCGGAAACTGGCAAGGCGTCTACGTGGGAACCGAAGGAGCGGAAAAAACCGTTAAACGGGACCTTCTGCTATCCCGATCCGCCGGCCAAAGCCCGGCGCTGAATCACCCTCTGCGAAACACTGTAGGACACTGGATAGGCGCTATGCCGTCTCTTCCTGACAATGAATCAGCATCCGGGAAGCAATGGTCTGGACTTCCAGGGCGGGATCTTCAAGGGCTTGCTGGATGAGTTCCTTTTCACAGGACGTTTTCGTGACCATGGAATAGGCCCGGAGCGCACGGGCCCGCACTTCGGCCACGGGATCTGCCAGGATGGCCTGCTTCAACGGTTTCCGCATTCTTTTCCGGCCCATGAGTTCGGCAATCATGATCGCCTTGAATTTCTCTTCCTTTGTCGGCGCTTCGGTGATTTGTTCCACCAGAAAGGCGTCGAGACTCCTGAGCGAGTGGTCTCTGAGAATCATGAATTCCACCTGCCTGGAATAATGGATCTTTTCCGTGAGCGCCTGAACCACAGGATCCCGGCCTGTGTTGACCATCCGCTTCAGGACCCTGCGCACTTTGGCCACCTTGAATTTCTCGAGGAAATGTTCCAGAAAGCGGGGTTCGGCATAATGAAACAGCGCCATAATGGCGTGGGCATTAACCTGAGGATCCTGGTCATAGAGACAATTCCTCAAGTATGGCAGAACTTCCGGATCCTTCACGAGGCCCAGAGCCAGAATGACTCTCAGACGAACCACGGGGGCGGGATCATCCCGCATGCCGCTCACGATCTCCGCCATACTCTGACGTTCCCCCAGGGCGATGGCATTCACGGCTGCCGCCCGGATTTTTTCATCGCGATCACTGAGCGCCCCCAGGATCGTCTCGTCAACATCTTCGCCCTCCAACCCGGCGATACCGTGCAGCGCTTCGCTGCGGATTCCCGTATCCCCGGCCTTGGCCAGGGAAACAAGCAGGCTTCGGGTATCTGTGGTGCGCAGGCGATTCAATTCACGGATCACTTTGAGATTGATCCGACTCGCCGTCCTTAGCTTTTCAATCAAAATATCCATTTTAGACCGGTCAATGCTGAAAACCGCCTCGATGATGGCGAGACGGAACATGGCTTTGGCCTGGTCAAACTTGTCAATCAATTTGGGGAGCGCTTGCTCGCTCCCGAAGGCCCCCAGGGCCGAAGCAGCCATGGCACAGACCTTCTGTCTCCCATCATCGAGAAGTTCAATGAACTTCTCTTCGGCCTGCAGGGCATGGAAACCCTTCAATGCCCGCGCCGCTTCCACCCGGACCCGGGTCTGGGAATCATCGAGGAGATTGATGAGGAGCGGAGTGCTGGTGCGATCCTCCAGCGCCGCGAGAACCCGGGCGGCGCTCGCCCGCGTCCACGGGTCGTCATCAATCAGGGCCTGATGGAGAAGGCCGAGGGTCTGCTCCCGAAGCTCGGAAATCGGACTGACCAGACTCCCCAGGGCATCGATGGCTGTTTTTCTGACCCAATGGTGGGTACTCTTCAAGTGTTTCAGAATCTGCGGTACCGCTTCAGTCGCCTGTAATACCGCAAGAGCCGGAATGATTCTCGACTGCACCGTCCAGTCCTCGGCCCTCTCAAGCCGTTTCATCAAGCGGGGGATCACGTCTCGATTGCCAATCATCGCAAGGAGCCGAACCACCCGCTTGAGGGCTTTCATGTCATCGGTCCTCAGGAACGCAAGAAAAGGCTCCATGGCCCCTGCTTTTCCCACCGTAACGAGAAACTGCTGCTGGCTGTCGTCAAAGTCTTTTGTATAATGATCCAGCGTCGATTCAATTGCGCCCATTCGGGCCAAGGCCGCCGCTGCGGCAGACTGCACTTTCGGATGGCCCGCCTCCAGGGCCTTGAAAAAGGCCTCACCGGGTTCGCTGCAGATTGCTTCGAGCCCTTCAAGAGCCCGTGTCCGGAAATAGAAGGTGGGACTGGTCTCCACAATCCTTGTGAGAAGAGCCACGGTGGGGGCCGCGGGAATTCTGCCAAGACCATTCCGGATCTCTGCACGGACCTCAGCCGATGGATTATTGCAGAGGCCGTTTACCAGGGGTTCAACGACCTCCTCGGTTCCCATGGCGGCCAGGGCATCGGCCGCGGCCAATCGCTGGCTATCGGACCCGTCGAGCAAAAGGGAACTAAGCACGGAAGTCACCTTCCCCCCGCCCATGGCACCGAGCAGTTTGATAATCCCCTGCTGTACAACGGGATCTTTCTCCCGTTCCAGTTCCCGCACCAGGATGCCGGCGCCGGTGTCCCCGAAGGATCGGCAGGCCTCCGTCAGGATTCCCTGGAGTTCGGGATCGGCTTTGGACAGGTAGGGCAGGATCACCCGGAGCAGTCTGGCGTCCCGGATACTCCTGAGCACCGAAACGACAGTCTCATGAATCTGGCCGTCCTCGGGGAACTGGTCGAGAAGGTCGAGAATGGAGCCGATGACCTTGACATTCCCGATCAGCGTCATCACCTTCAAGACGTAGAGACCCTCTTCTGCAGTCTTGATCTCACCAAGACGCCTATAATACTTGCGCAAGAGAAGGGGCGATGACTTTCTCTTCTTCTTTGCCTTCATCTCTTCCCGCCGCTGTTCCTGAAGTTTTTCAAGGGCTGGCCGATCCTTCAGGTAATCCCAGAGCCGAAGTTTTCGGACAAACCCCTGAGATGGCCACGCTTGAATTCTCACATCCTGGCGCAACGATGCCCAAGGCAAGCGACGAATAGCCCGTTTCATACGGAATTTAAGATAGGTATTCGCCCCGGCCAGAAGGAGCACCAGCAACAAAGCCATGCTACCCACGTAAAGGAGCGGTTTCCGGTTGTGCAGCGCCGCCAGTTGATCACCAACACCTTCGAAAAAAGATTGCTTGCGCCGCTCTGTCTCGGGCACAGGGGGCGTCTCCGCAGCCGGTGTCTCTTGCCGGGGGGGCTTGCTTGTCTGAACCGTCACAGGTGCCGGGCGGTATGCCTCATCCAGGGTCAACCTGACCTGCGGTGCAGGAGAATGTTCCCATACCGCTGCGAGGGGGGGAGTGGCGTCCGACCTGGCGCTCTCATACTGCTCGGAGAGTCGGTGGGAGCTGGCGCCCCATAAACCCGACGGGTCCCAGACAAAGAGCGAACAGAGCACGACAAGGGCGAAGAAGCGCTTCATGGGCAAAGGACCTCAATTTAGGTGATCAGCGTTCGTTCCGCAATGATGGCCGGGGGTCCCTGAAAAAACTTGGCAGCCCCAGCCGCATCCCATCGAGTTTCCGTCCTGAAGGCGTGGTTGTTTTCACTGTTGACAGGACAGGCGATAAAGAACATTTTTTCTCTATTTGTTTATTTTACGATGAGTTAGAAAAATCTGTCAACGTCTGATATTGCATTTTCTTGTTATTTTACCATTTTCTCTTAATAAAGAGCCGTTATGGCGAGAATTGCACTGGAAATTCCCCGTGGAGTGCCACTCAAACCAGGGAAATGCCCTTTCCAGCCCGTTCCGCAGCGAGCGGCGGGGCCACATTCATTCTGCAATCCAAGGCTGCCGGGGAGACGGTTCAACGACAGGGTTGCAATGCCGACCGGGGCGATGCGGCCTCTTCCATTGGGAATTCCCCGGGCAGACCCATAAAAACCGCTATGGTTGGTGGATCTCTTTTATGTTGACAAACTTTGCAGCCCTATGATATCAGAGGCATTTGTGTTTTCGTGTCGCTCAGGCAAAGGATTGAAACCATCACAAACCTGCCGCGAACGCCAGGAATAACAAAATAGAGAGCTGCACACCTTGAGATCATCGCCTCCCTGGATGTCAAGAGGCCGACACTACTCATATATATCGCCACAGTGCCAAATAACTTATTGCAAGGAATCCAAAAAGATGAAGAAAAAGTATCTCCTCGCCCCGGGACCGACACCGGTGCCGCCGGAAGTCTTATCGGTCATGTCGGAACCGATCATTCACCATCGCTCCCCGGAATTCGCCGCCATTATGACGGATGTGCTGGAAGGCCTGAAATGGCTGTTCCAGACCCGGAAGACCGTGATGGCACTTTCGGCCTCGGGAACCGGTGGGATGGAAGCTGCCGTGAGCAATTTTTTTTCCCCCGGCGACAAGGCTATCTGCGTTCGGGGCGGCAAGTTTGGAGAAAGATGGGCGGAAATCTGCGAAGCCTACGGGCTGGTCCCGGTAAATATAGATGTGCGCTGGGGTGAATCGGTGAAACCGGAGGCGATTGCCAATCTCCTGCGCCAGGACCCTGCGATCAAGGCTGTTTTTGTCCAGGCGAGTGAAACCTGTTCCGCTTCGGTGCATCCCGTAAAGGAGATTGCCGAGATTGTCAAGGGATACGAAAACACCATCCTGGTAGTGGACGCGATCACCGCCATCGGCGTCATGGATCTTCCCGTCGACGCCTGGGGTATCGATATCTGCGTATCCGGCTCCCAGAAGGCCCTCATGCTGCCACCGGGCCTGGCTTTTGTCAGTGTCAGCGACAAAGCCTGGCGATTTAATGAAA
>CAYUBU010000321.1:0-7283 GCA_964443105.1 uncultured Nitrospirota bacterium | reverse complement strand
CCCATACAAGAAGGGCGGTGTCCCTGAATCCCGTGGTCTTTCTCGTCGAAAATCGCGCCTTACCCGACGCTTGTCACTCAACAAGACCCATCCTTTAACATCGCGATGGGCTGCGGGCTCCATCTATGATAGGTCCAGGAGCTCCAGAAGACGCTGCTTCACCTTTTCGTCGATGGTCCCCTTCGCTTCCGCCACTTCTACCGCGACTTTCCCCATCTCGGCATAAACCTTTTTGCCGTCCGGCATGAATTGGTCAAAAGCGCTCAGGTGTCCCTCAATGGTTTTAACATCCCCCCGGGCAATGGGGCCCGTCAACGCCTTGGGCACCCCGACACCCTCCAGGTTCCGTACGGTGCCCTGGATTAAGGGCATCAGCGCCGGAAGCCCTTTTTCTTTCTCGATCCCAACCACCTCGAACATGCGGAGCGCCTGGTAGACAAGGGCCACAAAATAGTTGCAGGCCACCACCGCGGCCGCGTGATAGAGCATCTTGCCTTCCGACGGAATGACCATGACCGAGCCGCCGAGGGCCTCGATGATCTCCTTACCGAGATCGATGGCCTCCCCATCGCCGTCGAGAGCGAAAAAGGAGCCCGGCAGATTCGCCACCGCCTGATCCCGGTCGGCCAGGGTCTGCAGCGGATGGATCGACAGGGTTCTCGCCCCACAGCTATGGGCGGCACCGAGAATCCCCGCGGAATGGGCACCGCAGCAATGGATCACCGTCGCCCCCGCCTTGAAGCCCTTCTTCTTTGCGATCTCCTCACAGACTGGCCCGATGGCTCCATCGGGGGTGGTGATGAGCACCACCTCTGCCTGCCGGGCTGTTTCCGCCGGATCGGTGGACGCCGCTCCTGCACCGATGTATTCTACAGCCCCTTCGGCAGATATCAGGCGCCGGGACGCCACACCCACGATGGGGAATCCCTGGCGATTCAGCAGCGTTCCGATGGCCGTTCCCACAACCCCGGCCCCGATAATGGCAACCTTCGGCCTGTTCATGGCCTGCCCCCATGCCGGCTCTGCCGGAGGTCAACCGGAAGAAACCATTGCGCCCAACTCCAGGCTGTCAAGAATCTTCTCAAAGGCAATCACGGCAGGGGAATCATCACTCAGATGAAACACCGCCTGACCTTTGGCATCGTACTCGGTGATGGCCGGATCTGCCGGGACCCATCCCGCCAGTTCCATTCCCAGACTCTCGATCAATGCCAGAAGTGACGGATCGGGTTCATGGACCACCCGGTTGACAATCAGGGCCGTCCGCTTAATGTCGAGTTTCAGTTCTTCCGCCAGGTCCAGCACCCGCCGCGCCGTTTTGATCCCGCGCTGCGACGGATCACTCACCACGAGCAGCAGATCCGTATTCTGGGTTGTCCGGCGACTCATATGCTCCAGGCCTGCCTCATTGTCGGTAACGATATAAGGGTAGCGGGTGGAGAGATCATCGGAATATTTCCGGATCAGGTTGTTGACAAAACAGTAGCAGCCGGCCCCCTCCGGCCGTCCCATGACCAGAAGGTCAAAACCCTTATTTTCTACCACCATCTGGTGGAGCATGGTTTCAAAATAGTTTTCCTTGGACATGCCGCCGGGCTGGGTCCCATCACGGCCGAGAAGCTCCTCCCGCAGCTCACCGATGGTGTTTTCCACCTCAATCCCCAAAACTTCATTGAGGTTGGCATTGGCATCGGCATCGATGGCCATGATCGGCGTCATGTTGCGGCGCAACATATAGCGGATCAAAAGGCCCGCCAGGCTAGTTTTGCCGACACCGCCTTTTCCCGCAAGTGCAATACTATAAGCCATAGGCTGATCGCATTCCTCTGGTTCGTTTAAGATGACTGTCCCGCTTCAGAACGTGTCTACCTATAATCTCGAGCTTGCTGCAAACCTGCCATGTGGTTCTCGCAAGACAATTAAACCAACTGCTCGATGATTGCGCTGCAAATGCCGCAGATGCAAGGCGCGACGTTTTTGGCGAATGAGGCGTACCGTCGTACGCCGCAGTGAAGGCAAAAACCGTCGCAACGCCGCAGATGCGGTATTTGCGGCGCAATCAAACCGTGCGATATTTCTCCCGGACCTCCTCCTGCTTCCCGCAGGTCATCTTGCCTTCGGGACATTTCCCGTTCACGCACCCGGGACCGGCATTCTTGAAAATCTGGGGCGCCGCCTCTTTCACCTTGGTCAGCATCTCGTCAGCCATGGCATGGATTTCCCACTGGGCCCGGTTGCAGCACCGAACCCGGAAGAAGTGCAGCAGTTCACGGGCGTTCATGGTAATCACGATCTTGGTTTCGGCCGCATTGGGCAGAAGGAAGCGGGCATCTTCCTGGGACTTTTCTCCCGCATCCCCCAGGGCCGCGTTGAGTTCGTCGTACCACCCCTGGATGACGGCCATCTTCTCTTCAAACCATTTCGCCTTCTTCGCGTCCACCACCTTTGGAGGAATCACGTAATCAAAAACCTGCCCCTCATGCTTCGCCGTCTGTTCCCCAACGTATCGCTGGCTCTGCTGGGAATAGGAGGCCACCCGGTGCCTCACGATCTGGTGAGTGCACACCCGGGAGATCCCTTCCACACCGAAAGTAAAAGAGACATGCTCTACGGGGGACATGTGCCCCATGGCAACGAGTTTGTCTACAAATCCCCCCTGGTCTTTGCTCTCGATACCAGCCTTGAGGTCGTCGATATTGGCGGGAGAATAACAGAGCTTGGCCCCCATGGCGACCACTTCCTCCGGTCTCGGGGTATGGCGGAGCAATTCAACATGTAGTTTGGCCTGGCCCATAACATCCCCTTGGGGAAAAGATCTTCGCGGCGGAATCAGTGGAAGGTCTGTTTCTCACCCGGAAATTTGCCCTTTTCCACTTCTTCCTTGTACTCCTGAATCGCCGCAAGGGCCGATTCACCCAGATTGCCATAGCGCTTCACAAACTTCGGTACAAACCTGTCAAAAAGGCCCAGAAGGTCGTGGAGCACGAGAACCTGGCCGTCGCAGTCGACGCCGGCACCGATGCCGATGGTCGGGATGGAGACTTCCTCCGTAATGCGGCTGGCTATATCGCCGGGCACGCATTCGAGGACAACGGCAAAGGCCCCTGCCTGCTCAACGCTTTTCGCATCTTTCACCAGACGGTCCATCTCCTTTTGAACCTTGAATCCGCCCATTTTGTGCACCGACTGGGGGGTCAGGCCGATGTGGGCCATAACCGGGATCTCTGCACCGGCGATCGCCTCGATCGTCTCCCGCACCGATGCACCGCCCTCGAGCTTGACGGCCTGTGCTCCGCTCTCCTGAATAAAACGGCCGGCGTTGCGGATCGCCTCACTCCGACTCGCCTGGTAGGACATGAAGGGCATGTCTCCCACCACCAGAGAATGCTCACAGGCACGGCAAACCATTTCGGTGTGGTAGATCATCTGGTCCATGGTCACGGGGAGTGTGTTTTCTTTCCCCTGCACCACCACGCCCAGTGAATCACCCACCAGAATCATGTCGATCCCCGCCTTGTCCACCAGTGCCGCAAAGGGGAAATCGTACGCCGTGAGCATGGTGATCTTCTTGCCTTCGGCTTTCTTCTTGTGCATGTCGGTCACTGTTATTCGGGGCAATATACAAACTCCTCAGTGATCAGGTGTCGGGGATCAGGCGTTAGGAAAATGACCGTTTTCGTAATCTGTTGTTTTTGCCAGCCCCTGACTCCTGGATTCTGATACCTGCCCTTCTATGTCAGTCCCGCGCGCTTGACGATTTCCGGTACCAGTTCTTCCTTGCCGATAGCCATGACATGAACGCCGTCGCAGGTGTCTTTGACCTCATTGATAAACTCGCACATGATATCGATACCCGTATCGACGGCCTTCTCCTTGCCCGCCGCTTTCATCCGATCGATCAGGTGCTGAGGCACGGTTACACCGGGGACAAATTTATTCATGTAGTTGGCCATACCGGCGGAGGTGAGCAAAACCAGCCCCGCCATGACTTTGGTATTCGATTTCCGGGCGAAGACCATGAATTTCTTGAAGTTTTCAGGTTCGTAAACCGCCTGGGTCTGGAAGAATCGGGCACCGGCGCCAACTTTCTTCTCAAACTTCATGAGCTGCGGCTCGATGGGCTTCGATTCGGGGGTCACCACGGCGCCTCCAAAGAGGGACGTGCTCCCTTTCAGGTCATTGCCCGCAAGATCCTTGCCGCTGTTCAACGCGTTGACTGCCTGGAGAATCTGAACCGATTCCAGGTCGAAAACAGGCTTGGCATTCTTGTGATCGCCGGCCTGAACACCGTCACCGGTGAGACAGAGCACGTTTCGAATCCCGAGGATATGGGCACCTAGGAGGTCGGACTGGATGGCGAGACGGTTCCGGTCCCGGCCGGTAATCTGAAAGACAGGATCGTGGCCCATATCCAAAAGCAGCTTGCACACGGGAAGGGAGGCAATGCGCATGACCGAACTCTGATTGTCGGTCACATTGATGCCGTGCACGTAACCAAGCATCCCTTCGGCGTGGTGGAGCATCTCTTTAATGTCTGTCCCCTTGGGCGGTCCGCATTCCCCGGTGATCACGAATTCACCGGCTTCAAAGGCCTCTTTGACCGTTTTCATCGATTCCCGTCTCCTCTTGGGTTAGCACAAACTTCGCAAGGACCGCGGCAAACGGAGCGGTCCCTGCCCGATTAGATGGCTCAGACTCGACTACTTCGCTTTGCCCGCCTCCTTGGCCGCCCGCTTCGCCTCCTTCTCCTCCATCTTCTTGACGTTGGAAGGATTCATGTGACGCATCGGTCTCAAATGGGCCGCCCAGTTTTTGGGCTGCACGGTCTCGTTGAGGTTCTCCAGACGGTTCTGCTTCTCCAGCCTTTCGTAGGCAAGCACCCAGGCGCAGGGGGTGTCGTTGCCGATTTCGCACATGCCATCGTTGACGCCGCCGCAGGGGCCGTTGAGAATTCCCTTGTAGCAGCGGGTGACGGGACAGATGGCGCCAAACTTATCGATACGGCATTCGCCGCAGGCGGAACAATACTCCACGTGCTGGCCGAAGCGCTCCGTATTCCCCAGGAAGAGCGGGTTGTTCAGTGGATAGACAACCTTCTCCTCGTAGAGACTGCCCACCGACTGCACACCGGCACCACAGGACATCACCCCGATCCCGTCGGCCGCTTCAACCGCATCGGCGTGCTTCTTCAGCTCCCGCTTCACATCGGGGATGTGGCAGCTGGTCTCAGGCGTGATCATTCCGGTGACCTTCTTCCCCTGGGACTCGAGAAACTCTTTCATGCTCTCCAGATCTTTGTCTCCACCGGCTTCACATACGGTTGCGCAGTCTCCGCAGCCGACCAGGAAGATTTTCTTCACATCCTTGAGCATTTCAGCGATCAGTTCTTTGTTTTTGGTTTCTTGTACGATCATAGTTGACGCTCCTTAGCTCCCTCCAAAATCGATTAATTAGTTTCCATCCGGAAACGCCCCTTTTGCGAAATCTCTGCGTCGATCTGCGGAATGACTTGTGCGACGTACTCGAGTACGTCTCCTCGTAATCCCTTGATCTCCTTGACCTTTCACAAAATTGGCAGTTTCCGAATTGGAAACAATTCATTGTAACCATCCGGAGGTGAAACGTTTCCGGATGGACACTAATTAGGCCCTACTGCCCTTCATCAGCTCCAGCATCTCAGCCCGGGTTCTCTCGTTGGCTTCAAAGATCCCCCGCACCGCCGAGGTCACTGTCTTTGACCCGGGCTTTTTTACCCCCCTCATTGAGACACAGAGCTGCTCCGCTTCTATCACCACCATGGCGCCTCTCGGATCGAGACTGGTCACGATCAGGTCGGCAAGCTGGGTGGTCAATCGCTCCTGCACCTGAGGCCGCCGGGCAAGAAGCTCCAGCGCCTTGGTGAGAGCCGAAAACCCGACGATTTTCCCTTCCCCCGGGATATAGGCGATGTGGGCCTTTCCCATGAAAGGAAGGAAGTGGTGCTCGCACACCGAATAGAAGGGGATGTCCTTGACCAGGACCATCTCCTTGTGGGCCTCGCCTTCAATCGGTTTGAGAATCCGGGTCAGATCCGCATGCAGCCCGGAGAATATCTCCCTATAGAGCTCCGCAACCCGTCTGGGCGTATCCCGCAAACCGGGCCGGTCGGGATCTTCTCCCATCCCCTCCAGGATGAGCCTGACCCCCCTTTCCATCTTCTCGATATCCATATCAGCACCCGCCGGGGTATCTCTCATGCTGTCCAGCCCCTTCAAGGGGCACCCATTGACCAGCCGATGGAAATTTGGCCGAGCATCCTCCAATGTAATCGTGTGAAAATCCGGTCCGAAATGCCAGGGCTACAAGAGGTGTCGCTTTTCGGGCCATGTACGCAGGGGTGGCTTCTTTATAACACGCTGTTTTAACAAATAATTCCCGGAATCCGACGGTAAATTAACAGTTCATTGATGGTGTTGTCAAGAAAATAAGTATTCCACATTCCATATATAAGTATTTCTTATAAAGCCATAAGGTTTAAAAATAGCACAAGAAGACCAATTGCGAGGCCTAAGCCGTCACCATCGCTCCTGCCATCGATTCGTCAGCAACTAAAATATAAAACCGACGAAGCGGGGCCGTTATTCTTTTCAAAAAAAGACTGTACCCGATTCCCCGGTTTTTACAACGGCGGCGTGATGGTTACCAGAACCTTCATCTCGGTCTTGGCCACGATGCCGTGGGGAACGCGAACCGCCCCGATCACGATGTCTCCCCGCTTCACGGCGATCTTCTTTTCATCCTCAATCACGCTCCCCTCCCCATCCATAATGGCCATGATAACTTCTGAATCGACATCATGGGAATGGACCGGAAGATCCTGACCAGGCTTGAAACAGAAGAGGAGCTGCCTGAAGTTAGGCGAATCGTGGGTAATGTGCACCGTCATCTTGTCGTCTTTAAACCTGGCAATGTCATCAATGTTGAACAATTCAGCCATCAGTATCTCCCCCTTCTGTTCTATTGCCCCCTGGAATCCCAGAGAGTCGAAAATAAGATAATCGAATAGCGCGGCAAACGGTCAAACATGGATCAAGCCCCCCTTGCCGTACCAGTCCGTCGGGCTAACCCGGATATTGCATGAGTGATCGTTATGAGGGGCCGTAGAAACAACACAGGCAATGGGTGACAGGCAGGCCTGCCTGGCACCCTTATTCTGGCTGAAGACATATTGAAATATTTCAAGTGGCTCTGTTCGAAAATATGGTGAAGTACCGAGAGGGTCGTAGGACGATATCCTCAAGGCG
>CAYUBU010000320.1:0-4074 GCA_964443105.1 uncultured Nitrospirota bacterium | reverse complement strand
GCCACCCTTCCACCGCGCCGAGTGCCGTGCGTTTTTGACGGATGTCGGCTTCTGGGATGCCGAGGATCTTGGCAAGGTATTTGTCGGCAAAGCCGTCTTTTTTAGCCTGTATCAAAAGATCATCGGGCGGGAGCTGGCCTTTGTGCTCAAGGATCTTTTCTTCCAGGGTGACCAGCTCCTGCATCTGCTCGATGAACCAGGGCTTGATGTGGGTCTTGTCAAAGAGGTCTTTGACGGTGGCGCCTTTACGGATGGCCTCGTACATGAGCCACTGGCGCTCGCTGGTCGGTTCCCGGAGCATCTCCATGAGCTCGTCCAATGATTTCTCGTTGAAGTCTTTGGCAAAGCCGAGGCCGTAGCGGCCGTTCTCCAGAGAGCGGATGGCTTTCTGAAAGGCCTCCTTGTAGTTCTTTCCCAGGCTCATGACTTCGCCCACGGCCCGCATCTGGGTGCCGAGCTTGTCTTCCACACCCTTGAATTTCTCGAAGGCCCAGCGGGCGAACTTCACCACCACGTAATCCCCCGAAGGGGTATACTTCTCCAGGGTGCCGTCGCGCCAGTAGGGGATTTCGTCCAGGGTGAGCCCCCCGGCGAGCATGGAGGAGACCAGGGCAATAGGAAAGCCCGTGGCCTTGGAGGCCAGGGCCGAGGAGCGGGAGGTGCGGGGGTTGATCTCGATGACCACCACCCTGCCCGTCTCGGGATCGTGGGCGAACTGGATGTTGGTGCCGCCGATCACCTCGATGGCCTCGACGATGTCGTAGGAGTACTTCTGGAGCTTCTCCTGGAGGTCGGGGGCGATGGTGAGCATGGGCGCGGTGCAGTAGGAATCGCCGGTGTGGACGCCCATGGCGTCTACGTTCTCGATGAAGCAGACGGTGATCTTCTGGTTCTTGGCGTCCCGCACCACTTCGAGTTCGAGCTCTTCCCAGCCCAGGACCGATTCCTCCACCAGGACCTGGCCCACCAGGCTGGCCTGAAGGCCCCGGGGCACGATGGTGTCGAATTCTTCCTTATTATAGACGAGCCCGCCGCCGGTGCCGCCCATGGTGTAGGCCGGGCGGATCACCACGGGAAAGCCGAGTTCGGAGACGATCTTCTCGGCCTCTTCGAGAGATTCGGCCACGCTGCTTTTGGGCATTTCTATCTTTAAGCGGTCCATGGTGTCCTTGAAGGCCTGGCGGTCTTCGCCCCGCTTGATGGCATCGATATTCACGCCGATGATCTTCACACCGTATTTTTCCAGGATGCCCTGATTGGCAAGCTCGGAGGAAAGGTTCAGGCCCGACTGGCCGCCCAGGTTGGGAAGCAGGGCATCGGGCCGTTCTTTGTCGATGATCTTTTCCATCGATTCCACGGTCAGCGGTTCGATATAGGTGGCATCGGCCGTCCCCGGATCGGTCATGATGGTGGCGGGATTGGAGTTGACCAGCACGATCTGGTAGCCCAGGGCTCTTAAGGCCTTGCAGGCCTGGGTGCCGGAATAGTCGAACTCGCAGGCCTGGCCGATCACGATGGGGCCGGAGCCGATGATCATGACCTTGTGGATGTCCTCTCTTTTGGGCATGGGGATCTCCTGTGGAAAAGCTATTAACAAGCAGAATTTAGGAACAAAAAAACCGCCTTAAATTTCAACTGTTTACCAGTGAAACTTCAGACGGTTTATCAACAAGTCTAGCCCCCTCAGTCTAGCGTGTGGAATGCAAAAAAGCTATTATTGGTATGATTTTGCCGTTATGCAATCTCTCCTGATTGGTTTTGGACAGGAATAAAACTTCTGGGATTATAAACAAAGGCCGTTCCGGAAACAAGGGTTTATATGGCTTCGAGGGGAAGATTAATAGTGAAGACCGTTAGGAAGCCAGAATTAAAGGGTTTTCAGGCCCATTGGCCCCTGAAAACCCTGCGGACGGCACAGAGCGCGGTGACTCTGCGCCGCCCGAAAGGAACCACTACTTGTCCTTGATCGGAAATTCGTCCCTCTGGCCCTGCGGTGTGTTCAAGAGCCGGACCACTTGCGCCCTGACCGTTTCGATCTGATCCTGTAGCATGGCCGTGTTGGCATCGTCGTTCGCAATAATCTCGCCATGCTGCTGGATCATCAGCGCCTGCAGCGCGGCAATGTCGCCGGCCACCTTCAGGATACACTGGGCGGTCGCGTCCTGCAGTGAACTGCTCTCGGCACTGAGGATCTCATCGACGGTGATGTAGGCCAGCTCAACCGCCAAGGCAGCGGAGTCGACGATGATAGCTGCTGCCCTGCCATTGCCGCCGGACCCGAACACCACGACGGTCTGACCGGTGGCACTGTCCATTATGCTCGCAGCCCCCCAACCGGCTGCCGTCAGCCCGCGCAAGACCGCAGCGGCCTCGGCCAGCCCCGGCGTGAGGTCTGGAAGAACGCACCCGTTTGCCGCTGCAGCCAGCACCGGGCCGGACCCGTCGGGCAGGTTCTGATTGAGGGTGTCGAGGTGGGTGTTCATCTCGATAAAGTCATCCTCCACGGCACTGTAAGTGTCCTCCATCTGCAAGGCGGCTTCGTCCATGTCGATTTCTTCGCTGACAGTGGATGCTTGGTCGGGATCAAAAAGCAGGTCGCATTCGAGACCATCGAATTTGCCCTGCCCCGGCTTGCCCTTACCCTTGTTCTTCTTTTCCGGGTTGCATTCCTGTAAGTCCCCGAAGTCGTCCAGTTCGACGGCGGCGCATTTTGCATTCGTGTCCCCTTGCTCGTAGTCACAGATACCGTCGCTATCGAGGTCGTCTGAAGCACTCAGGGGCACGAGATGACCGGCTTTCTTGTTTCCCCTGGATTCATCCTTGGCCAGTTTCCGGAACTTCTCCTTGGTGTTCTTTACCTTGGCCCGCTGCGCCTTGGCTCGCGAATTCTTGATGTGCTTTATCCGCGTGGGCTTCGTACGCTGGCTCAATTTGGTATCATCGGCAAAGATTGTGTCCGAAGTGTATTCTAGCTGGTCAGCCACGGCATCGTGCCTGCACTTCAATCGCTCAAAAGCGTCGCCCTGGGAGCAATCCTTCTTCCCCGGCCCGGCAAAACCGACCGACGGCGCACTCAGGACAAGAAGCCCGGCGACACCGATAACGACCAGGACTGTGGTCAATACTGACTGCGTGGATAGATTCCTCATTGGTTTTCTCCCTTTTTTGCTTTTCACGATCAGCCTATACTTTCTGTCGAGGATTCCTGGTCTCATAGCAGCCCTCCCTCTGAGAATGATAAAATGACAGCGGTTCGCTTTCACAATAAGTCACACAACACCTATGAGTCTGTCTTCGATAAGTTTATTGATTCCCTCGGCCTCCTTTCAACCTTCTGAGATTCGCCGGGCTCCCGGTTCCCCGCAAGAAACAAAAAAGCCGAACCCACCAAAGGCATATCCTTCGGCAGCTCGGCCATCTTTCCCCCCGGAAGATCCGCGGCATTCCGACCCGTCCTCACGGGCGGTTTGGCTTTATCGGGACGACTGTTTTCCTAAATTATGATGATTTGCTCACGTTATTGTGAGCTTTTCCTGAAAACTACACCCCTCCTCTGCTTTTCATACCTTTTATAAGCCACTGATCCTGGATTCTGTCAAGCCATATGAGAGAAATTAACTCAAGGATATTGGGAGCGTTAAAGGGGACAGGCAGGTGCGAGCACCATGGGGGCGCGTCTTAAATTAAGTTCAGCAATGTGATGGCTTTGCAGCAATCTCGAATACTTAATATTTATGATGCGACCCCGGTAGGGATTCTCAAACTCGTTGTTTGGGTGTTCCGAAAAACGCAATTCCTTCTCACCGCAGAGAACGAAGAGAAAAGCACTCTTGGCTAAGATCAAAACCGATTTCACCGCCCGCTCGCCAGGCTCGCTTGAGGCGCAGAGGGCGCAGAGAAAACCTTTGCATTTTTACGAGCAAGTAATCTCTGGGTGAGCACCATGGGGGCGCGTCTTAAATATTAAGTTTAGCAATGTGATGACTTTGCAGCAATCTCGAATGCTTAATATTTAAGCTGCGACCCCGGTAGGGATTCTTGAAGATGTGACCCCGGAGAGTTGACCCCTATGTT
>CAYUBU010000319.1:0-3503 GCA_964443105.1 uncultured Nitrospirota bacterium | reverse complement strand
TTTTTACGGCGTTATGGCCCGAAGGAAGCTGGAGGTCGACGGACAGTGGGTGCCGGAGGCTCCGGCGAAAGAAGCGGCCGATCCAGCATGGAAACCGGTTCCCATTCAGAGCGTGCCCGGTTCCCCCGAGGCGTTCCATCTGGCACGGGTCCAGGAACTGATTGCCCTGAAGCAATTTGAAGATGCTGGAAGGGAAGTGAATGCCGTCGCCGAGCTGCGGTCCTGGAGTCCCGAGGAAAAACTCTACATCGGAACCCTCTATGAGCAAAGCCGTCAGTATTACCAGGCGGTCCGCATGCGGGCACGGCTGGAACTGGTTTCCGATGGCGACGGTGCCGACTATCTCAGGCGCGCCCTCTATCCCCTGGCCTATTGGGACACGGTGTCGGAAAAGACCAACGGAAACGGCGTCGATCCCTTTCTCGTCCTGTCGGTGATGCGACAGGAAAGCCTCTTTCAGGCGGACATTGTTTCTCCTGCCGATGCCCGGGGTCTGATGCAGATCATTCCCCCCACGGGAAAGATGATTGCATCCAGACTCGGTGTCAACGGCTTTTCACCGGACAATCTCTTCGATCCGAAAATTAATATCGACTTCGGCGTCTGGTATCTCAAGAGTCTCATGAACCGGTCCGACGGCGATCTGGTGCGGGTCCTGTCGAGCTACAATGCCGGAGAGAAGCGTTCCGATCTCTGGTGGAAACGGACGAAGCACCTTGACATGGATGAGCGAATCGAATCGATTACCTTCCGGGAAACCCGGAACTATGTGAAGCGGGTTTTGCGAAACCTGGAGAACTACAAGCGGCTCTACTCCCATTTGATCATCGCCGACAGCCAGAAGGGTGAGCCCGAATGACGGCGGCCGGGAGTCGAGGGATGAAGCTTGTGATCCGGAATGCCCGCATTGTGGACGGATCCGGCGCGCCTTCCTTCCGGGGCGAGATCGGCATCAGCGACGGGCGTTTCGCTTTTGTCGGTGAGTCCTGCCCCGTCGGGGGCGAGATGGAAATCGATGGATCGGATCTCGTCGTGGCCCCCGGTTTCGTCGATATTCATTCTCACTCCGATTATTATCTTCTGGTGAATGGTCTGGCGGAGAGCAAGGTCCGACAGGGGGTGACCACCGAGTTCGGCGGCAACTGCGGTTACTCGGCAGCGCCGGTCTTTGGAAAAAACCGGGAAGAGCGGCAGAAAGTCTATCGCGATCTCTTCGGTCTCGATCTGCCCTGGGAGCGGGCCGGTGAATATCTGGACCACTTGGCCGGCCAGGGGTCTTCGGTCAATTTCGGTCTATTGATCGGTCACAATACGGTCCGCGGGTCGGTTATGTACGGTAGTGACGCCGCCCCCAGTCGGGACCAGCTCGCGGCCATGGTCCGGATCGTGACGGAGGCCATGGACGAGGGGGCTGTCGGCCTGTCCACGGGCCTCATCTATTCGCCGGGCTGCTTCGCCAAGCCTGATGAACTGGTCGCCCTCTGTGAGGCGGTCCGGGACCGGGGCGGCATTTTCGCGGCCCATATGCGGAGCGAAGGAAATCGGCTGCTCGAGTCGATAGACGAAGTGATTGACGTGGCCGAACGGGCACGTATTCCGCTGCAGATCTCCCATCTCAAAACTTCGGGTGCCGGCAACTGGCACAAACTGGATGAGGCTTTCCATAAGATCGAGTCGGCCCGGGCCCGGGGGGTCGATGTGACGTGTGACCGCTATCCCTATACGGCATCCAACACGGGACTCTCGGCGGTGCTTCCTGAATGGGCCTTCGAAGGGGGTTTGGATCGCCTGCTCCAGCGTCTGAGCGACCCGGGGGATCGGACCCGCATGAAAGAGGCAATCCTGGCGGAGCACCCGGAAGCCGATTACTTCAGCAAGATCATGATCTGCGCCGTCACCCGGCGGGAAGATGAAAAATATGTGGGGCGGCGGGTGCTCGACTGCGCCGCGGCCGAAGGGAAAGATCCCTTTGTTTTTACCTTCGACCTGCTTGCCGCGGAACGGAACATGGTGGACGCCATTTATTTCACCATGAACGAGGAGAACCTTCGCCGCATTCTGAAAAAATCCTATGTCATGATCGGGTCCGACAGCGGCGCCAAGTCGGTGGAGGGCCCCCTGGGGGAAGGCAATCCTCACCCCCGGGCTTACGGGACTTTCCCCCGGGTGCTCCAGGCCTTTGTTCGGGAGCAGAACCTTCTCACATTGGAGGAGGCGGTCCGGAAGATGACCTATGATCCTCTCCGCCGTGTCGGGATTCATGATCGGGGGCTGATCCGGGAAGGGTACGCCGCGGACCTGGTGCTCTTCGATACCGGCACCATTGAAGATCAGGCCACCTATAAGGCGCCCAAGCAGTATCCCCGGGGAATCGAGATGGTTTGCGTGAACGGAGAGATCGTGGTGCGTCGCGGGGAGCATACGGGGAGGCGGCCGGGACAGATCATCAAAGGCCCCTCTGCACGGGCCGGGGGCGCGAAATGAAACCGGTGATCGGCATTACCCCCGATTTTGACGACGGCGGCGGCAAGGGGGGGAGCGGCAATGAAGGGCCCCGCTATTTCCTCTGGGAACGGTATGCCGCCTCCGTGGAGCGGGGCGGTGGCATCCCGCTCATGCTTCCCTACGCCCTGGAGCCGCAGGAGATCTCGATTCTCCTGGATCGTCTGGACGGGTTGATCGTCACCGGCGGCGCCTTTGACGTGGATCCCGCCTACTACGGCGAATCATGGTCCGTGCCCCAGGGGGTGGTAAAGGATCGGCGAACCCGCTTTGAAATGGCGGCCACTCTAGAGGCGCTGCGCCGGGACCTCCCCCTGCTCGGGATATGCGGCGGCGAGCAGAATCTCAACGTGGCCCTCGGCGGAAGCCTCTACCAGGACATCCTCCAGCAGGTGGAGGGGGCCCTGGACCACGAACGGAAAAGACTGGACGACCCCCTCCATGATGTGGTTCTGACCCCCGACACCCTCCTCCACGGGATCGTGGGAGAATCGCTGATTCGGGTGAACAGCTCCCACCATCAGGCGGTCAAGAAGCTGGGCGACGGCCTTCAGGTGAACGCGAGATCCCGGGACGGCATCATCGAAGGGATCGAGAGCAGCCGTCACCGGTTTGTCCTGGGGGTCCAGTGGCACCCCGAGTCCCAGAGCGAGAGTTCTCCCGGGTGCCGCCGGATCTTCGAAAGCTTCGTGGCGGCCGCGGCGAAGTAGGCCGCAGCCGGCTAGGCAGGCCCGCCGGGCACCCTTATTCTGCCCACCTGAAATCCCTTAGAGCCGCCGCCTCGCCCATTCTTCTTCTACAAAGTCGATCACTTTGGCTTCCAGACAGTCGTCATTCAATCGGTTGATCTCCGGGAGACAGGTGGGGCTGGTAATGTTTATTTCCGTAAGGTAGCTGCCGATGACGTCGATCCCGGCGAAGAAGAGCCCGTTGTCCCGCAGATAGGGTGCAATGGTTTCGCAGATTTCCCGGTCCCGTTCCGTCAGGTCCGTCTTCGTCTC
>CAYUBU010000318.1:0-3389 GCA_964443105.1 uncultured Nitrospirota bacterium | reverse complement strand
AACGATAAGCTGCTCCTTCTTCAGGAACTTCAGCGGCTTGATGATGTTCTCTCCAATGATGGGATGGGTCCGGATAATCGCGATTTCTTCATCGTTCAAGCGGCCCGGTTTGAGCAGGACCTCATCCTGTATCCCGATCTTGCCGATATCGTGTATGAAGCCCGCGAACCGCAGGGTTTCCAGATCCGCCAGGGGCAGACCCATTTCCCGTGCCGTCAGTATGGAATAGTCCATCACCCGCTTCGAGTGGTCCCGGGTATAGAGGTCCTTGGCTTCCACAGCGCCGATGAGCGAGCGGAGCGTGTCCATGAGATTGTCGTAGAGCCCCTCATAGAGGGCATGGTTTTCCAGTGTGAGGGACGATTTGGCGATCATGTTCTGCAGGAGGTGGAGTTCTTTGTCGGTGAAACCTTCGTCGTGAGACCCTTTGGAAATGTTGACCACGCCAAAGACCTCATCTTTGATGGCCATGGGAAGGGAAAGGAACGTGCCCCGGCTTCGGTGGGGAATGGGCAATTCCCGCTGTTTGTCGGGTATGAGCATGACCGATCGCTTTTCCAGGACCGCCTTCCCCACAATCCCCGCTCCCAGGGGGATGGGGGACCGATCTTCTCGCGGTCCGCTGAACCGCTTCGGGACCAACTGGTCGGTCTCCCGGTCGAGAAGAAAGACGGAGATTTCGTCAGACCGGGTGATGATGGATGTCATCTCCACCATGCGGTCGAAAAGCTCCTCCATATCGTCGGTGTGTCGGGCCATCTCGCTGATGGAGTACATGACCGAAAGCTCTTCGATCTTTTTCTCCAGCTGGTTGTTGAGGTCCTCGATACTCTGCTTCTCCCGGAGCACTTCGGCCAGTTGCCGGTTCTCCGCTTCCAGAGCCTGCTCTTTCTCTATGCGGGCGATGATGTGCTCGAAATGGGCGATGGTAAAGGGCTTGGTCAGAAAATCGGTGGCCCCTTGTTTAATGCAGTCCACGGCCAGGGTAATGGTGGGGTAGCCGGTAACCATGACGACGGGCGTATCGATGCCCCGGCTTCTAATCGATTGAAGCAGCTCGATCCCCGTCATATGGGGCATATTGATGTCGGTAAAGACCATGGCATAGCCCGAGGGCGACGCGCTGATCTTCTGGAGGGCGTCGCGGCCGTCACGGCACAGATCGGCACCGTAGCCGGCGTGCTTCATGAAGCGGGCCAGAACGGCCTGATTCTCCGGACTGTCATCCACAACGAGGGTTTTCCTGTTGACTGCCATAGGGTATCTATCCCGTAGTGACTAAAGGCACGGTGCCCAAGCCATCCGCTGTCAGGTCTGGACGATGGTGCCGTCTCTCCTGAGCCGTTCCGCATAAAGACGGTATTCCTGCTCGCTCAGCTCGCCCCGGACCATGAGGTCATGCAGCCGGGTGATGAGAATCTCCCGATTTTTCTTCCGGCTCCGATCCTGGTTGTAGCGCACCGGCAGCGCCTTGTAGGAGAGGGTGTTGGGGAGTTTGAAATTATCCAGCAGGAGCCCCTCTTCCTTCTCTTCCAGCTCTTTGATTCGTGTTTCAAGGTGGGCCACCTTTTCCGTGAGCGACTGGCGGTCATGCTCCATGCGGCCGATCTGCGAGATCAGTGCTTCTCTTTCCCTCCAGATCACGATCTTATCGCAGGCGTTCCGGACCACCAGTTCCATCTCGGCCAGCTTGAAGGGTTTGGTGATATAGTCGTAGGCCCCTTCTTCCACCGCGGTGAGTGTACTGTCGAGAGAGGCGAATCCGGTGACCATGATGACCAGGGCCTGGGGCAGTTGGGTCCTTACATGCCGGAGCAGCGCCATACCGTCCATGCCGGGCATGTTCAGATCGGTGAGAATGAGGTCCGAGGGCGCGTCTTTAAGGAGCGTCTTGGCTTCAAGACCGTCCCGGGCCGTTCGCACCCTTCTCCCTTTTCGGGAGAGGAGCTGTTCCAGGACGTCCCGGGATGCTTTTTCGTCATCGACGATGAGCAGCCCGATTTCCCTCTCTCCGTCCATGGGTTCTCTCCAGGTCATATTCTGTCTACCGAATCTTCCGGACAATGGCGGCCACGATCTCCCGCTTGATCTGCTCTTTGCGCCCTTCCTCGGAAATATCGACCCGATCGGGGAGAGCGGCGGGGGCTGTGGGCTGACTCCCGTGCCCTTCAACGGGGGTCTTCTCAGCGGTGTCGCGGTAAATTTTGAGAATACTGTGTATATGGTAGGGAAGAATATTCACAGCATACCCCCTGGCCGATCACGGTTCGGTGCCTGAGAGTTTATCGGCATTCGAGGCCGGGACTTTAGGCTTTTTTTCGATTCTTTGGCGGTGAAAGTGATTTCGCGCCTCCTTTGACCCCGCCAGAGAAGAAGAGCGGATCCGGTACCGGGCCCTTTTGTCCGGCGCGGTGGAGGCGGCTGAAGCGTACTTGGAGAAAAAATCTGGAGAAACGGCCCCTTTTACTTGAGCAGGAGGGTCAACCGGCTGATGCCGTCTGCCGTACTTTCCACGACAAACCCGAGTTTTTCGCAGACCCGGATCATTTTCTTGTTTTCCTGAAGGACATCCCCATGAATATGCTCCAGGTTCTTTTCCTGGGCGATCCCGATCAGGACATCGATCAGCTTGTATCCCAGGCCGCTCCCCTGGTAGTCATCGTGGACGACCACGGCAAATTCGCTGTTCCGGAAATCTGTGTCGATGATGAGGCGTCCGATGCCGATAATTTTGCGCACCTCCTTCTCCCGTACTTCCGCCACGATGGCCATTTCCCGGTCGTAGTCGATGTTGCAGAACCGGACCAGCATCTCATGGGGAATCTTCTTGATGACCTGGAAGAACCGGCCCCGAAGGGACGCTTCCGAAAGGGTGCTCAGCATCTCCTGCTCCAGGGGCTCATCTTCGGGACGGATCGGTCTGAGTATGACCGCGGTGCCGTCTTTCAGTTTCCAGGGCATCACGTACCGGGTCGGGTAGGGGGTGACCACCAGGTGGGGATAGGGCGCCTGGAGGTCAAGAGCCCCATCGTCGATGACGATCCGGCAGTCGAGGGCATAGGCCCGGCCCTCGGAGATGGCCAGGGGGTTGATGTCCATCTCGGCGATTTCGGGAAAATCGACTACCAGATTGGAAAAACGGACGAGGATCTTCTCCAGGGCCCGCATGTCCGCCGGAGGGCGGGTACGATACCCCTTGAGCATGGTATAGATCCGGGTCTCTTCCATGAGACGCCGGGCCAGTATCTGGTTGAGGGGAGGCAGACCGATAGCAAAATCCCGGAAGAACTCGGTGCCGATGCCGCCGGCGCCGAAGAGGATGACCGAACCGAAATCCTTGTCCTTTTTCATCCCCACGATAAGTTCGTAATCGATCCTTTCGATCATGG
>CAYUBU010000317.1:0-13096 GCA_964443105.1 uncultured Nitrospirota bacterium | reverse complement strand
TACTGGTGGTTGTCGTACCAGATTCCGGCCTTGTAATTCCCGAGCAAGCCCTGGTCGCCGGGCAATCCGTTGAGCTGGAAACCGGTTTCCATGATCGCAAACAGGGGGCCGTTCATGGAGAAGTCCACGCCGTGCTCTTTGCTGCGGCGGATGTCCTCGTCGCCGTTGTATGCGCCACCCATGACGTATGTGCGCTCGGTCGGTCTTACCTTGACGATACCGCCCCAGGTGGCGTTGGGGTATGCGGTCATGCCGGGGGAGTTTAAGAAAATGCCTACCGGATTACCGCAGAAGGCGTTTTGCACGAACAAGCGGTGGAAAGGCGAGACGAGGAAGTCGTCTCCGGTTGCGATGCGGCCCAGACGAAACTCAAGGTGATCATCCAGGAGCTTCTGCCGGTAGGCGATGTCGATGACCTTGAAGGTCGAGCCGCCGAAGACCTGCTGAGTCGTGAAGACGTTGCCGATATACGACTTCGATAGGCTGCGGTCCCAGCGCTGCGACATCGAGAGCTCGAACGAGCCGCCCCTGGGGCCGTGCAGCTTCTCCAGATCGAAGAGCAAATCGAGGCCGAGGTTGCCGGGTGTGGTGAAGCCTTTCGACTCACCGCCTATCGGGTTTCCGAGGGCATCGATGACGAACGTCAAGGTCGGGGTGATGCCGTGCTCTTCCAGCCGGGTGCGATCCCCCCCCCAGTCGCCCAACAGGTGCCCGCTGGGCTGGACCAGCTGGAAGTGCGTTGACGATATGGAGCGCGCAGAGGCGGGGGGATGAGGGGCTTGCCCAGCGTGTGCGACATTCACCTTCCAGAAAAGGACCAGAAGGGCGAAGAAGTAATAGTTCAGTCTCTTTATCCGCATGGAGATTCCTCCTTCATTTTCCGGCCCCTCTAATCATCTTCGGGGACAGTCTCGTCCGAAATAACCTCCTCCTACTGTCAATGCGCCTATCGTCACTGATCTGCGACGGGGGTTACCCTCGGGCTGTCTTGAAGGCTGCACCGACGATTGCAACGGCTTCTTCCTGAATACTTTTCAGATGTTTTTCCCCTCGAAAGCTCTCGGCGTATAACTTACAGATATCCTCCGTACCGGAGGGACGAACGGCAAACCACCCGCCCTCGGTGACCGCCTTCAGGCCCCCAATCTCAGCATCATTGCAGGGAGCCCTGGTGAGCTTGGACAGGATGGGCTCTCCGGCGAGGTCTTTGGCTTTGATGTCCTTCGGAGACAGCTTTTCGAGGGCGGCCTTTTGCTCGGGTGATGCAGGGACATCGATCCTCTCGTAAAAGGACCTTCCGAGGCTCTCCTCAATCTCCTGATAAAGCTCCCCCGGGTCCTTCCCCGTGCGCGCAGTGATCTCGGCCGCTAATAAGCACATGATGGGACCGTCCTTGTCAGTGGTCCAGACGGTGCCATCAAGGCGCAGGAAGCTTACTCCGGCACTCTCCTCGCCCCCGAAACATAGAGAGCCCTCAAACAGCCCCGGCACAAACCACTTAAAGCCAACCGGCACTTCGCACAACCGACGGCCAAGCTTGGTGACAACGCGGTCGATCATGCCGCTGCTGACCAAAGTCTTACCCACAGCAACGTGCGAAGGCCATTTCCGGGAAGAAAGCAGGTAATGGATGGCTACGGCCAAGTAATGGTTGGGATTCATCAACCCCGCGGACGGCACGACAATACCGTGCCGATCCGAGTCCGGGTCGTTCGCGAAGGCGACGCGATACTGATCCTTGAGTCCCAAGAGTCTGGCCATGGCGTAAGGGCTGGAGGGGTCCATACGGATCTTGCCGTCATGATCGACCGTCATGAACGAGAAGGTCGCGTCGATGGTTGGGTTCGTAACCACGATGTTCAGGTGATAGACGGAATTGATGGGCTCCCAGTAAGGCCCGGCGGCGCCGCCGAGCGGGTCCACGCCCAAATTGAGGCCGGCCCCGCGGATGGCCTCCATATCGATGACGTTACGCAGATCCTTAACATAGGGCATCACGAAGTCCTGCTGGTGCGTGGTGTCCGCCCTGATGGCGGTCTCCCAGGGCACCCGTTTGACGCTGCTGTTCCCCTCTCGCAACAGATGGTTGGACCGCTCCTCGATCCATTCGGTTACGTCGATGTCGGCCGGACCCCCGTGGGGTGGATTGTACTTGCAACCGCCGTCCTCCGGAGGGTTGTGCGAGGGTGTGATGACAATGCCGTCGGCGAGGTGTTCCTTTCGCTCTCGGTTGTAAACAAGGATGGCTCGCGAGATGACCGGTGTGGGTGTGACGCCGTCGTCTTTCTGGATAATGGTCTCTATTTCATTGGCCGCCAGCACTTCCAGTGCGGTGCGTTGAGCCGGCCCGGATAAGCCGTGGGTGTCTTTACCCATGTAGACGGGTCCGTCGGTGCCCTGACTTCGCCGATAGTCACAAATGGCCTGCGTGATGGCCAAAACGTGTGCTTCGGTGAATGAGCCGTGAAACGGCGAGCCCCGATGCCCGCTGGTGCCGAAGCTCACCAACTGATTGGCGTTTGCCAAGTCCGGGTGGCCCTCGTAATATGCTTTTTCAAGCCGTGCCGGATCGACCAGCATCTCTCTTGGGGCAGGTTTGCCTGCAAGGGGGGAGATTTCCATATGTCTTACCTTTCCTTCATTATTTCCTCAACAATTGACGTTCCTTTAGACCATAGAGCCTCGAAATTAAGCGAAAAATGGTCACAATTACAGGGTTCAGTGTTCAGGCCTGAAGCCTGAAACCCGACACCTAAAGCCTCTTTGGCTCCGGCTTAGCCGGGTTAAGACACCGGGCACGGACTCACTTTCCAGATGCCTGCTGCATATTCGGCGATCGAGCGGTCGCTGGAAAACTTGCCGGAGCCGGCCACATTCAAAATCGCCTTGCGTGACCAGGCGTCCGGGTCGGCATACAGGTCGCGCAGCTTCTGATCCGCCTCGAGATAGGACTTCAGATCCGCCAGGTGCATGAAATAGTCGCCGTGCGTCAACAACGCGTCGCGCAGGGGAGCGAACACGCCCGGCTCATTTTGGCTGAAGTGCTCAGAGAAAATCAGATCCAGGGCCGCGCGGGTCTCCGGCTCGTTGTCATAATGCCGGTGCGGGTCGTATTTGCCGCGGCTCGCGGCCACCTCTTCCGCTGTCAGGCCGAACAAGAAGAAATTCTCCTCACCCGCTTCTTCGGCCATCTCGATGGTCGCGCCGTCCCGCGTGCCCAGCGTCAGCGCTCCGTTCATCATGAACTTCATGTTGCTCGTGCCGCTGGCTTCGAAGCCGGCGGTCGAGATCTGGTTGGAGACATCACTGGCCGGGATCAGTCTCTCTGCCTGGGTCACGCAATACTCGGGCAGGAACAGCACCTTGATCCGGCCGCGCATCGCCGGATCACCGTCGATGGTGCCGGCGAGGTTGTTGATGAACTTGATGATGACCTTGGCCAGTTGGTAAGCCGGCGCCGCCTTGCCGGAGAAGAAGAACGTTCGCGGCGCCAGATCCAGGCTGGGATTTTCCCGCAGCCGGTTGCAGAGCACCACAACGCGCAGGGCATTGAGCAGTTGGCGTTTGTATTCGTGGATCCGCTTGATCTGGCAATCGAAGATGCTATCCGGATCCACCGTCTCGCCGGATGTGCGTTTGAGCCAATCCGCAAACCGCGACTTGGCCTCGCGCTTGGCCTTGCGAAAGCCCTCTTGCAGCCCCTTGTCGTCGGCTAACGGTTTCAATTTTTTCAACTGGCTGAGGTCGGTCATCCATCCATCGCCGACGGCCTCGGTGATTGTCTTCGAGAGCTCCGGATTTGCCATGAGAAGCCAGCGGCGGGGCGTGACGCCGTTTGTTTTGTTGCTGAAACGATCGGGATACAGTTCCGCCAGGTCTTTAACCGTCATGGTGCGCAGCAGCCGGGAGTGAATCTCGGCAACGCCGTTGGTGCTGTGCGATCCGACAATGGCCAGGTTGGCCATGCGGACGTGCCTGATCGGACCCTCTTCGATCAGGCTGATGCGCTGGACCCTGCCTTCGTCGCCGGGGAAGCGGGTCCGGACCTCGTCCAGCAGCCGCCGGTTGATCTCATAGATGATCTCCAGGTGACGGGGCAGCAGCCTCTCGAACCATGCGACCGGCCATTTCTCCAGCGCTTCGGGCAGCAAGGTGTGATTCGTGTACCCCAAGGTCCTCCGGGTGAGTTCCCACGCCTGGTCCCAGGGAAGACGCGCCTCGTCGAGGAGGATTCGCATCAATTCCGGAACCGCCATGGTCGGGTGCGTATCGTTGAGCTGGATCGCGACTTTCTCGGGAAGCGCGCTCCACTCGGCATTGGTATGCCGGAAGCGGCGCACCAGATCGGCCAAAGAGCAGGCGACGAGAAAGTACTCCTGCACGAAACGCAGGCCCTGCCCCATGCTCGTGGAGTCGTCGGGATAGAGGACCCGGGTGAGCGATTCCGCCGCAAGGGTCTCCGCCACTGCGCCAACGAAATCGCCCCCGCTGAATTCCTGGAAATTGAAGTAATCCTGTGCCTTCGCGGCCCACAGTCTGAGCGTATTGACGGTCTTGCCGCCGTAGCCCACCACGGGACGATCGAAAGGGACACCGATCAGAGTCATCGGTTGACCCGCCACCGCGCGCAACGAACCTCCCTTGAGCTCGAAGGAGCAGTTGATCTTGATTTCCACGATCTCGTCCGGGCGCGGGACTTCCCACGGATCCTGGCGGCGGAGCCAGTGGTCTGCTTGTTCGCGCTGCCAGCCGTCCTGGATGGTCTGTTTGAAGATGCCGTATTCATACCGCAGGCCATACCCCATGGCCGGGATTTGCATCGTGGCCATGGAGTCCACGAAGCAGGCCGCCAACCGGCCGAGCCCTCCGTTGCCTAAACCCGCGTCGGGTTCCTGTTCCAGCACTTCGTACCAATCGAGGTTCTGCTGCTGCGCTACCTCGCCCATGATCGGGTCGAGCAGAAGGTTCGTAATGTTGTTCGTCAACGAGCGGCCGATGAGGAATTCCATGGACAGATAGTAGACCCGTTTCGGGTTCTCTTTCAGGTAAGTCTCCTCCGTGCGCACCCACCGCTGCGAGAGGAGATCGCGCACGGAGTGGGCGACGGCCTCAAAACGCTCTCTGGTGCCGATCCTCGTCTCTGCCCGAACGTTGTCAAAGGTAAGGTGCCGCTCATAAAGCGCATCGTTCGTTCCGGTGAACTGAACCGGCCCGCAGCCGTATTGCTCCAGGAGCTTCATTAGTTCGGCGGAGGGCGCTGATGCGGCTGAACCGATCTTCTCTTGCTCTTGCTTTTTCATTCCCCTTGTTCCTTTCTGAGTTTGACCGGGCCATAGTTAACCTTTTTTGGACCCGGGACCGAGATCGATGATCACCATGCGATGGTTTGCTTCCGGGTACTTCGGAGAAGGACCCTCGGTCATCATTGCAAAATTCCCTGCCAGACCGTGATCACTCATCCACTTTGCGACATAGGTATTCCAGTTCTCAGGATCTTCAGTCTCATGCACCGGGTAAACTCCTGATGAGAACTGAAGTTGCTGGCAGGTGGCCTCATTGAAGCAGACCGCGATAATCCATGGAGGCAAATGAAACCCGGCGGTCCTCCGTGCGGTCACCCCGCTGCGGGTCGGCACAAAAACGGCAGGCGGCGACATATATTCCAGGGTTGCCTCAAGTGCCAGGATGATGAGATGGGGCGGACTGAGCTGTCCCTTGAGGTCGATCCCCCGGAACATCTCCTTCACGGTGGTGGCGGGTCGATGCGGCTCGACGGCTGCCGCGATCTTGGCCAGCATGGCCACCGCATCCACCGGGTACTGCCCCATGGCGGATTCCTCCGAGAGCATCACACAGTCCGTCCGGTCCAGGATCGCATTGGCCACATCGGTCGATTCGGCCCGGGTGGGGCGCCGGTTGCCGGTCATGGACTCCAGCATCTGCGTGGCCGTGATGACCGGCTTCCCCTTGAGATTTGCCTTCTTTATCAGGTCTTTCTGAACGACGGCGATCTGCTCGATGGGAATCTCCACCCCGAGATCCCCCCTGGCAACCATGATTCCATCGGTCACGTCCAGGATTTCATCGATATGATTCAAAGCCCTCGATCGTTCGATCTTGGCGATGATGAATGGATGGTAATTCAGATCGTCTGCCGCTTTGCGGACGGCGGCAATGTCTGCGGGGCCCTCGACGAAGGACTGGCTCAGCGCATCGAGGCCCTGTTCGCTCGCAAACTTCAGAAACCGCTGATCGTGCTCGGTAAAGGCGCCGATCCCGAGATCGATATCGGGAAGATTCAACCCTTTCCTGGAGCGGAGTTCGCCTCCGACCAGGACGCGGCACCTGACGTCCGCACCCTCCACCTTTACGACCTCGAGCTGAATGAGACCGTCGTTCAGGTACAGCCGATCCCCGGTCTTCACCGCCTGGGCCAGCCGGGAAAAGCTGACCGAGATGCGGCTCGCATCCCCTGTAATGTCGTCCGTTGTGAGGGTGAAAAGATCGCCGATCTTCAGTTCGACCGGCTCCTCGGCAAACTGCCCGATCCTCATTTTGGGCCCGGGCAGGTCCCCCATAATGGCAAGGCGTCTCCCCGCAGCCTGGGAGGCGGCCCGTAAATTCTTTATGGATTGCTCGTGGCTGGCAAAGTCCCCATGAGAGAAGTTGAGCCGGGCGACATTCATCCCGGCCTTGATCATCTCCTCAATAACCTCCCTGGATGCGGAGGCGGGTCCGATCGTACAGACAATCTTGGTCTTATGGTTTTGCATGATCATTCTTATCTCTCCTGTTCTTTGTGATTTACGGGCCTCAGCGCATGCTCTCCGGCTGCCCAGTAGAATTAAGCACACTGTTCCAGGCCAATCCCTTCGGATCCACCTTCTTGCGCTTCGAGACGGCCATAGGGATCGGCAGATGGGTGAATTCATTCAACCAGAAACCGACAGTTATGTTGGTGCGGCCGGCCATACCGGCATGAACAGCGTTTTGTCCCAGGAGTAGACAGAATACGGAATCATCCGCAGCCGCCGGTACACTCCGTATGGTGTAACTCGGATCGATGTACTTCAGGTTGATCTCCGTGCCCTTCCCCTTGAAATAAGCGTGGATCTGCTCTCTCAGGAAGACCCCGATGTCCTGGTAGCGGACATTGCCGGAGGCGTCCCGCTCTCCGGTTTCCGGCACAATGTCCTGACCGGCTCCTTCCCCCACCACGATGACCGCATGAGCGCGCTTTTCCAGCCTTTCATTAAGCGCCTTCAGGAAGCCCTCCAAGGTGAAAGGGACTTCGGGGATCAGGCAGAAGTTCACATCGCTGTAAGCCAGAGCAGCGTAAGTCGTAATGAATCCTGAATCCCGGCCCATCAGCTTGACCAGTCCGATCCCGTTTCTCGCCCCCGAGGCTTCCGTATGGGCGGAGATGATCGCCCTCCCTGCCTCGGAAACGGCTGTTGCAAAGCCAAAGGACCTCTGGATATAGGAGAGATCGTTATCAATCGTCTTGGGGATGCCGATCACAGCGATCTTCAATTTCCTGCGTTCAATCTCCTCGGAGATGCCAGTCGCTCCGCGCATGGTCCCATCCCCCCCAAGGGTGAAAAGGATTCCGATGTTCATCCGCTCGAGCATATCGACCATCTCACCGATGTCTTGGTTCCCCCGGGATGAACCCAAAACCGTCCCGCCTTCTTCGTGAATGCGGTCCACCAGAGAAGGAGTCAGGACGACCGGTTCCCGTCCGTAGCGCTGCGTGAGGCCCTCATAGCCGAAGGGAAATCCATAGATCGTTCTCACTCCGTAATTATAGTGCAGACACAAAACGACCGCCCGAATCACGCTGTTGAGACCCGGGCAGAGCCCTCCGCACGTGACGATGCCACACCTGAGCTTCGCAGGGTCGAAATAGATCTTTTCTCTGGGTCCGGCCTTTTCGAAAGACAGGATAGGATTGCCGCTTTCAAATTCCTCTTTGGCTTCCTTCAAACTCGAATGAAAAAGCACGCGCTCGCCATCCTCCATAAAATACGTTCCCTTCAGTGGAGAGGGAATCCGGGCTTCACCCAAACTCGAAACCTCAAAATTGAGATCACCTGACATCATGTTCCTCCTTTCGTCTCAAAGACTCTCAAGCCTTCCTGCAGGTCATGGATCGCACAACACCAGCCAGCCGTTCTGAATATTCCTGTTCGTCATCGAGGGAGAAAATACCGGGTTCTTTCAAAACGCCGGAGCTCCGTATGCGTTTACCCCCCCGCAATGAGCGGAAAGATAGCGATCTCATCGCCTTCGCAAAGCGTATAGTCTCTTTCTACCTGCCGGGAGTTGACAAGCACCACACCGGCTTCATTCTTGTCAATCTCGAGTTCTTCCAGTATCTGGTCCACGGTAATTCCCTCAGAGAAATCCCACTCTTTTTCACTAAATCTCCCCTCGCGGAACCCCGCGTATAACTTTACCTTTATATGCAACCTTTCCATTCTCCCGGCAACTCTAGATTGCGTCCATCCCTTCTGCTTTGATCAGGTCCAGCAATGATCGTTCGCTAAAAGGTTTCTGCAAAAAACCCATTGCTCCCCGTTGCAAGGCAATGTCACATGTAAACCCCTTTGTCAGGCCGGTAATCATTATCACCGGCATGCGGTAGCGCATATCATGCATCTTTTCCATTAGCTCAAATCCATCGCACTCAGGCATATGGACATCCACGACCGCAATTCCTTTTTGACCGGGAGGCACGCAATCAAGGAAAGCTACGGCTGACTCAATATAGTCTGCTGCGATCCCTCTGGCGTTCAGTAACCGTTTGAGAGACCGTCCAAAAGACCTGTCGTCATCGACAATAAAAACTTTTATTCGCTCTTGCCCCATACCTCGCCCTTTTTTAAAACTTATTTAAAGCAGAAAGGGGTTAGTGGATCTTTTTCTGCTATGCTGCGCCAAAAATATAAATATCCATTGGGCTTGTCTATTGTACTTTGGTGCAATACCCGAATTACTTGTAATTCCAGGTCAGGAGATTAGCCAGGTAAATCAGTAGGTTAAATCAGGTGAGATGGCTTGTATTGTACCTTGGGACAATACACCGGAATTATTGGAATCAGTGACCACGCATAGAGGACGTAGTATGAGGAAAACCCCTTAAAGGGGCTGAAGCATTGTTTGCTTCAACCAAATATTAGTTTAGATAACCGCGGCGAGAATTGGAAACCTTTTTTGTCTTTTGTCATTCACATGATCAGTGGACCTGCTCAGGAGTGATGCCGGCCTTTTCGGCGAAACGGACAAGTTCCGCCACGGATGAAACCCCCGTTTTTTGCATGATCTGAGCCCGGTGGGCCTTAACGGTTCTTTCGGTTATTCCCAGGTCATAGGCAATCTGTTTATTGAGCATACCGGTGATAACCCATCGTAAGATTTCCTTTTCCCGTGGGGTCAAGGTATCGATTAATGCGGTGATCTTATCCTTTTCGACCTCCTCCTGCACATCTTGAACATCACGTTGAATCGCCTTAGCGACGGCGCTGAGGAGATCCTTGTTTTCAAAAGGTTTGGGCAGGAAATCGATCGCCCCGTCCTTCATTGCCCGGACGCTCATTGGAATCGTGCCGTGGCCGGTCATGAAGATAACGGGAAGTTTAATACCTTTTTCTATGAGTTTTTGTTGAAGCTGGAGACCATCGATATCGGGAAGCTGCACATCCAGAAGAAGACACCCGGGATGGTGAATCGGCTCTTTCGCAAGTAAAGGATTCCCGGATTCAAAAGCAACGGCATCATATCCGGACATGCGAATCAAACGCTCCATGCTTTTGCGGAATGAGGAATCATCCTCAACGATATAGACCACTTCTTTGCAGGTGTTCATTCGGAACCTCCTTGGTACGCTTTTAAAGAGAATGAAAAGGTTGCGCCACCGGCCGGGTTGTTCTCTACCCAAATCCGGCCCCCATGTTCCTCGATGATCGATCGGCAAATACGAAGCCCCACCCCCAGCCCACCCTTCTTCGTCGTAAAGAATGACTGAAATATTTTCCCTTTCATGGTTTTATCGATGCCTTTCCCTGAATCACTGACGCTCGCAACAATCAGATCAGTAGACTGCGTGTTTGAAAGGATCCTTAATCTCTTCGAGGGACTTTCCCTCATGGCTTCACTTGCATTGCTTACCAAATTCATGAGGACCTGCTGCAACCGGACACGGTTGCCTTTGACAGGGGCAATGTCAGGATGCAAATCCAGGGAAATTGAAGTATTTTCCATGTTGAGAGCGTTCCTGTATAACTCAACCACTTCCTCTATCAAAACATTCAAATTCAGTTGCTCGAATTTTGCCTCTTCCTTTCTTACTATTCCCCGGGCTGTGCGTATGATTTGACTGGCGCGCATTGCGTCCGTGACAATGTCGGTCAAAATTTCGTCAAATTCCGCATGATCTTCCTTAAACATAGATATAAGATTCTTGGCGGCCGCGGCATTGTTCTGGATCGCACCCAAAGGCTGGTTGATCTCGTGCGCCAGGATGGCGGACAGTTCGCTCATGGTCATGACCCGGCTAAGATGAGCCAGCTCGTTGCGCAACTGGTTCCGCTCACTTGCAGTTTTTTGACTTTCGGTAATATCCCTCAAAATCACTGTTTCACTCACCGCAGTTCCATTGACCTTGAAGTAAGAGAGCGTTACTTCTGCAGCAAAAAGTTCACCGCTTTTTTTCTTTAGAAACGATTCAGCGATAAGGACATCCTGACCTTCCCCAATGGCACGGGTCACCTTATCGGCAAAGGCAAGATAATCTTCTTGAGTCGGAAAAAAGACCCGGGTCGACATTCCAATACACTCCTCGGGTTTATATCCGAGCACTTTAACGGCATCATTGGCCCACGCGATTTTCCGATCAGGCAATGTTACTGAAACAACCGCATCCGGCAGAGAATTCGTCAGCTGTCTAAGGTAGTCACGGTCCTCCCGGAGCTTCTGCTCTGCGTTCCCGTGTTCACGGATTTCGGTTGCAGGGTTTCGTTTGTGGTGTTCAGCTCGAACGTCCTTTTCCTGACTCATTTTTGAAGGCTCCTGTTCCAGTAGACAAACAGAAAGACCAAAATGCTGGATGCCCCGCCAGTGACAAAAACCCATTTGAAAATGTCTTCCCTGCTCGCCCCGTGCTCGTAACGCACGGCCAGAGGCTTTTTGTGAATCGCCATATCTTTTATGGTACAAATTCCTCTTCGCTTTCAAGGTTCATCAGAAATCTTTCAACGCGTGGTTTGAACGGGTACAGAAAAACCAGCCTGAATCCATGTTGCTTCAAACCTTTAAAAACAGCCAGGGATGCTCCGCTATGAAATTCTTAATTCCTCGGTCGAGCGTTGCATAAGAAAAGTGCTGTTTCGCTATTTCATAATTGTGATCAACTATCTTCTGACAAAGATCAGGATCTGACAGAACTTCTTTTGTCTGATCAATAGTCGCCTGTGTGACATAACCGTGAAGCTCGATCACTGCGAATCCCTTCGGCTTGATATCCTTCGTATAGATGGAATAGGTGTTGACCACAATAGGTTTACGGAAATAAAGGGCTTCCAGAAAGGCATTACCGAAGCCTTCAAAGATAGATGGATAGGTGACCAGGTCCGCATGGGGATAAATATCGTCCAAGGTGTATATCTTCCTTCCATCTTCCGTGGTTCCCCTTTTATCATCCACCACATCGTAGGCAAAAAGGGTATTGACATTCGAATGCTCAGAATATTCCCTCAGCCTGTTTTCATAGTCACGCCCTTCATCGCCGGCTGAATGGGAGATCACGAGCCTGGCCTTCATCCCCAGCCTGCTGACCAGTTCGATGGCATGTTCGATGCCTTTCCTCCTTACAATACGGGTCGGCTGGAGGATGAAGAGCTCATCCTTTTCAATACCAAGGGCTTCTCTCACATCCCCTGCATAGTCATCAGGGGCCGGCGGCGGATTGTCAAAATCCATGACATTCGGAAGAAGCACAGATGAAATACCGGTCCGAAGACTCAACTGCTCCGCAGCGAATGAGTTGATCACGACATGCCTGATAAAAGGGAGCTTGGGCGGAAAAGCCGTATTCAAATAATCCCAGGCCGCGTTTGTCATGAACCGGTCCCTTTCCCAGTAAAAGTCGTGATGATGGGCGACAGCAAGCATCTCCGTCTCTATCAAGACTTCGGTTATGGCCAGTCCCAGGGGGATGTTCATGGGAATGGTCAGGGCATTTTCGGGTACCAGGATGTCGATTTCGAATTTGTCAATAAAGGCATATAGGTGATCCTTTAGATGTTCTTTTATCTCCTGAATCTTCCGCGTTGTGGAACGGTCACGCCTGGTCACACCAAAACAGCGTCGTTGAATGTCCTCGATTTCAGGATGGGTGAAATGGGCCTCCTCGGCAAGGTATGAAGATTCGGGTGGTCGATCCAGCTCACCTGCAAAACAAAAGCAGTTGAACCCTTCGGATTTAAAGATTTCGGCCCATTTCGCTGTTTCAAGCGAAACACCATCCGTACCCGCAAGGCGGGTCGATACGAATCCGATGTTTTTCGTCGGACGTTTGGGCTTGATATCAAAGGATGTCATCATGTCCTCCTGAACTTAGTGTCTATTTATTGAAATCACATTATGTTTGCGAACGATTTATCTAACAAAATATTTTCGCCACCAAGACACCAAGAAGGTTCAGGGTTCAGGGCTCTAGGTTCAGGGGTTACTGCCAGGACAACCATGAACGGTGAACCTTTGAACCTCTGAACCCTATTTAAATGTTTGCGCCTTTGTGGCTATTCTTTCCGGTTTATCCGGGTTAGGTGTGAATAGCCCTGTTGAACGTGTCTTCTAGTGTCAATTTTACACTTCCGCTTCCAGTTTTCGAAGAAGGCCGTCTGGTTCCCTGAGGCCCATCTCTACGATGTCGTTAGCGCGAGTCTGCGTGTTTGCGACCGCATAGATCCGCAGCTGGGGCGCATTTCCGGAGGGTCGGATATGGGCTATGTCCCCATTACTGAAATAGATTCTCACGCCGTCTATCGTGTTGATGCGGACAACATCGTCGAAGCCGCCCTCTGAGGTGAAATAG
>CAYUBU010000316.1:0-14525 GCA_964443105.1 uncultured Nitrospirota bacterium | reverse complement strand
TGCATCGGATCAGCCGGTGCTGGGTTGAGCTTTTGCTGCAGCCACATGGTAAGGCCCATGATCAGGGGCCAGACACCGATCAACAGAAACTCGGGTGGCGTCCACGGGATCAGGCCGAACAGGTTGAACATTGATGTCGGATCGGGCGCCGACAGATCCTTGATCCAGCCATAGAACGGCGCCTGGCGCATCTCGATACTGACGAACAGGACCTTGTACAGCGCGAAAAAAACCGGGATCTGTATTACCAGGGGGAGACACCCCGCCGCGGGATTAACCTTGTGCTTCTTGTAGAGCGCCATGACTTCACGGTTCATGCTCTGGGGATCGCTCTTGTACTTTTCCCGTATGCCGCTGATCTCCGGCTGGATGCGCTGCATCTCCTGCATCGACTTCTGCTGTTTATGGGTCAGGGGGATGAAAATTATCTTGATCAGCGATGTGAGAAGAATAATGGCCACGCCATAGCTCTTAACCACGTTGTAAATTGACTTGAGAATGAAGAACATCGGTTTTCCCAAAACGCCGAAGACACCGAAGTTGATCACTTCCTCAAGACCGTTTCCATAGGATTTTAGAAGTTCATAGTCCTTGGGTCCCGCATAAAACTGACCGGAAAAGGATTCCCCTTTTGCCGTCAAACTGAAAGCCAGAACACCCTCGCCCGATTCCCCTTCAATACGATCGAGTACGGCAACCTCCCCTTTTTGTTCGGGAAAAAGAGAGGTCATAAAGTACTTGCTCTCATAGGCTATCCAGGGAATATTTCCCTTGAGTACCGTTTTCTCCTTTATTTTCTTCAATTTGATCCGTTCTATATCCCCCGTCAGATCCAGCACCGGTCCCACATGGCTGTATCGTCCTTCCGTTTCTTCATCACTCAGCTCAAAGGAGTGGGTTCCGACGACAACTTCATAATGGGCCAAAAGATTCTGGGATATGGCGACGTCCACATCATAACTTTCGCTGCGAAAAACAAAGCGTTTTTCAACAAAACCGCCCTCGGGGCCATCATAGCGGAGCGTCAACACCTGGGGTTCGTCGCCCCGTCGGACGATGAGGCTTTGATCGGAAGAGACAAAAGGAATCTGAAACCTTTTCCCCTGAGAAAGCATCTGAAGAGGAAAAACGGAACTTTCTGCCGGAATCAATTTTATTTTTTTCTTATCATCATCAAAGTATCGTTTAAGTGTAACTTCCTTTAACCCCCCACCCCGTGTTGAAATGCGGTAACGGGCCACCTCCGTTTCCACAGTGACGATTTCTTCAGAAACCACATCTCTCTTCAAAGGGACGGGAAAATCGGCAGAGGGCATTTTTTCCACCGCCGGAATAGACGGTGTAGAAACGGTTTCGTCCCGATCCGCCACAACGGCAGACTCAGGAACGCTCCCTCCTTCCTGATCATCGACAGGAACCTGAAACAAGGATTGATAGGCGAATAAGACGGCAAGGGAAAGGACAAAGGCCAATAAAGCCCTTTTTTCCATAGGTTTCTCCTAGGATACTTATTTGATGGGGATCCGGAAAAAGAGGGGCTATAGCAAGGGGTCATACCCGCCGGCATGAAAAGGATGACAGCGAAAAATTCTGACGAGTCCGAGCCTCCACCCTTTCAAAACACCATATTTTCCGATTGCTTCCAGGGTATACTCTGAACAGGAGGGATAGAAGCGGCAGTTTCCCGATAAGTACGGCGATATACAGGCCTGGTATAACCGAATCAGCTCAATGTTTATTTTTTTGAATACGTTCATATTCCTTCAATTGAGATATCCAGCGCCGGTCCCTCAGGTATACTTCCTGACCAGATGGAGCAGTTCATCCCTGACCTCGTGAAAGCTAGCTTTGGTCATCCCTTTTCTGACCACAACCACGAAATCCCCCCCTACACTTAGAACCGGCATTTTCTGCCTTATGACTTCCCTGATGCGCCTCTTCGCCCTGTTCCGGACCACAGCCGTTCCGATCTTCCTTGTTACCGTTATACCGAATCTTTGCTCATCCCTCCCGTGGAGCCAGGTATACAGAATGAGATGCCTCCCTACCTCTTTTCTCCCCTTGCTGTAAACACGCTTGTATTCCTGTCTCTTTCGGATCCAAAAAATAGTCATTCAACAGGGCACTCTTTCTAATCCCGACCACTTCCAGCCTCTCCATTAGACACTGATCCGGTGACGCCCTTTGGCACGGCGACGTCGAATCACAGCCCGGCCGCTCTTGGTCTTCATTCGGGAGAGAAACCCGTGTTTTCTTTTCTTCCTAATATTGCTCGGTTTAAAGGTAATTGACATGCCTATCTCCTGATGCTTATTTGCGAAGAGGGCGATTATATTCTCTCGGTATTTTCATGTCAAGAACAAAAAATGATGAATTTTGCAAGCTGTCTATAATGTTTGCGGTTCCTTGGAGTTATTCAGGGGGTTCTTCTTTATCTTATTTATTTGTATAAAAAGATAGTAGTAACAGTAGGGCCTGGGTAAAGGTGGACAGGCAACCCATCTTGTGGTAACTGCACCGTTTTGCCAGCTTTCAGACTGTGAATAATAAAAGAAGTCAGTCTCTCTTTTCACAGGGGCCGGATATATTTACTCCTCTTCCACAGTTGAACCCACCGGTTTCCAACATGTAATGAAGGCAAAATTATTGGGTAGATTACCCAGAGATAAAATGAATTGACCATCTTCTTTAGAATATGCCGCACCAAAATAGACTGGGGTGAAGTAATCTTTTTTTTTCCCCCCTTTGCAGGCCAGGTGAAACGGCCCCGTTAGAAATTAACTAGTTTCCATCCGGAAATGCCCCTTTTGCGCAATCTCTGCGTCGATCTGCGGAATTACTTGTGCGGCGTACTCAAGTACGTCTCCGCGTAATTCCTTGATCTTCTTTACCTTTAACAAAATTGGCAGTTTCTTAATTGGAAACAATTTATTGTAATCATCCGGAGGTGAAGTATTTCCGGATGGACACGAACTTGAATAATATCCGGACCGATGGGAGAAAGAACACGGGAAGGCTATTGGTCTGGAATGAAAACAGGATTCTACTTGTTAATCATAGAGGAAAAAAAGAGATTATAGGAGATAGCAAAATAAAGGAAAATAATCGACCTGAAATATACAGAAGGAAAGCCGATAGTTATAGAATAAATGTTATTTGAGATGACGACGGGACAGGTCAAAATACCCTAAACTCGGTCAAAAAAATACTTGCCATGAAAAATACCTTCTGTTATGGTGTTCCTCCGCTCCTCAGTTAAAAAAGGGTGTTTGAACGATCTTAAGCGGAGATCTTTTCTTAGTCAAAAAGAACAATCAATAGTTTGACTCTCTGTTGTGACTGAATCCTTTTTTTCCGTGTAAGCTATTCATAAGATTGAGAAAAATCAATTATCCACATCTGTGGAAAAGTCTGTTGATAATCTCAGGCCCACGATTCTGGTTTCACTCATTCCTCTCTTCAACTAAAAGGTTGCCTCGATGAACACCTGGGAACAGATATCAGAGATTCTAAGCCACCGTCTGCCTAAACAGAGCTACGAAAACTGGTTCAAAGCGGTCCGCCTCTCCAGGGAAAATGAAGGAGAGATCCAGGTGGCCGTTCCGAACAAGTTTTTTAAGGACTGGATAGAAGCCCACTATACCGAAGCGATAGACGACGCCATCAAAGACCTCAATCTCTCCAAGCACCTCAATTTTACCATTCAGGGCGAAGAAACGAAGGTAGAAAAGCCGTCCGTTGCACCAACGCAGCCCAAAGGACAAGTGTCCCTCCTGCGGCGATCCCCGGTTGCTGCAGCGGCGCTCCCTCGGAACCAGCACCATCCCTTTCTCAATGCCCGTTTCACCTTTGGCAATTTTGTTGTGGGACCGAGCAATCAGTTTGCCCACGCCGCGGCCCAGGCGGTAGCAGAAGTGCTCTACAAAGCCTATAATCCTCTTTTTGTCTATGGCGGTGTGGGGTTGGGAAAAACCCACCTCATGCATGCCATCGGCCACAGAGTGCTGGTCGACAACCCGGACATCAAAGTAAGTTTTGTCAGTTCCGAGCAATTTATGAACGAAATGATCAGTTCCATCCGCTATGACCGCATGGCTCAGTTCAGGCAGAAATACCGGAATGTAGATCTTCTCATGGTCGACGACATCCAGTTTCTTTCCGATAAGGAGAGGACCCAGGAGGAGTTTTTCCATACCTTCAATGCCCTCTACGATGCCAGAAAACAGCTGGTGTTCTCCAGCGACCGTTACCCCAAAGAGATACCCAACCTGGAGGAACGACTTCGGTCCCGTTTCGAATGGGGCCTCCTGGCCGACATTCAGCCGCCGGATATGGAAACCAAGGTGGCCATTTTGAGAAAGAAGGCCGCCATCGACGGCATCGACCTGCCCGACGACGTGAGCCTTTTTCTGGCCAAGAAGATCCGGTCCAATGTTCGGGAACTGGAAGGCTCATTGATCAAGTTGGGAGCCGTCGCGTCCCTGTCGGGGCGCGAGATTACCGTCGACATGGCCCAGGAAGTGCTGAAGGACATGCTGGATGAAACAGAGCGGGCGGTAACGGTTGAGCTGATTCAGAAGAGAGTGTGCGACCACTACAAGATGAAGCAGAGCGATCTGAAATCAAAGAAAAGGAATCAGTCCATCGTTCTCCCGAGACAGGTCGCCATGTACCTCTGCCGCAAATTAACAGACAAATCGCTCCCGGAAATCGGCAAGCTATTTGGAGGGAAGGACCACACCACGGTCATCCATTCGTGCAAGAATGTGGAAAAAAGAATGGAACGGGACCCCGATTTTCACAAGACCGTGGGCCGGCTTCACGAGAGCATTCAGTCCCAATAGAAGAAAGGGTTTCACTCGATGAAATTCACAATTGCCAAGAGTGGTTTTGTGGCGGGCCTTCAACGGATCCAGAGTGTTGTCCAGACCCGAAGTACCATGCCGATCCTTTCCAATGTGAGGATTCAGGCGAAGGATAAGAAAATTCAGCTCTTCGCCACGGATCTGGAACTCGGGATCCAGGACAGCATTCCCGCGGAAATCGCGGTCGAAGGCGCCATGACCGTTTCCGCAAGAAAACTGTTTGAAATTTCCAAGGAACTCAAGGAAGAGACGATCCGCCTGGAGTCCGACGAAGATCTTGGGATCGTGATTCGCTCGGGCAAATCCAAATTCAAGCTGAGAGGGCTGTCGGCGGAGGAATTTCCCTCCTTTCCGGAAATCAAGGAGCGGGCCCGGCTGACTCTGCCTGCCGCCTTTCTCCAGGAGATGATTCGAAAGTCGGCCTTTTCCGTATCCAATGATCTGACCCGCGTCGCCTTGAACGGGGTCCTCCTCCACATGCCGGGGAGCAAGAGCAATCTCATCGTGATGGTGGGCACCGACGGTCACCGCCTTTCTCTGGTTTCCCGAGACATCCCGGGCAAGAAAGGGGACGAAAAGGAAATCAAGGTGATTATTCCCAGGAAGACACTACAGGAGTTGAAAAAATACCTGGACGAAGGGAGCCGCGAATCAATTGAGCTGGTTCTGTCCCAAAACCATGTTCTTTTCCGCGACGGCGAGTATACCCTTCTCTCCCGGCTCATAGACGGCAAGTTTCCCAGCTACGACGAAGTCATTCCCAAGGAGAACCCAAGCAGGCTCAGTCTCAACCGTGACGCCTTTCAGGGTGCCGTCAGGCGGGTCTCCATTCTTTCCGACGAGAAGACCCATGCCGTAAAGCTGAACCTGAAAAAAGACGAGCTGCTGATTTCTTCCAGCAATCCTGAAATGGGCGAAGCCAGCGAAACCCTGGCTGTGGGGTACAGCGACGAGGCATTGGAGCTGGCGTTCAACGTGCGCTATATTCAGGATGTGGCGTCGGCACTCCAGGGCGAGGAGATGCATCTTCTCTTTTTCGATCCCTTAAGCCCGGTCAGAATCGAAGACCCCGGCGACCCCGGATTTATTGGGGTGATCATGCCGATGCGCCTCTAAAGGGGCAAGACACTTCTCCAGCCAGACGGCGAGCATCTCTCCCGGCCCCCCATGAAGATTCAAAGGCTTCTTCTCCGCAATTTTCGGAATATCCGGCGATGCGACCTCGTGCCCGGCGGCGGAATGAATATACTCACCGGCGACAACGGGCAGGGGAAAACCAATCTCTTAGAAGCGATCTATTTCCTCGCTCACCTCTCCTCCTTTCGACCAACCCCGCAGAAAGGGATGATTCTTGAAGGAGAAAAGGTCGCGCGATTAGAAGCCGCAATCGAAACGGAAGCGGGCTGCAAGGAGATCGCCGTTTACTTTCAGGCCAAGACGAAGCAAGCGAAGGTGAATGGAAAAGCGATCCAGCGGGGCGTCGACTTTTTCGGAGAGCTCGCGGTCATCCTCTTTGCCCCGGAATCATTGAAGCTGGTCAAGGAAGGGCCCGAGTTCCGCAGACGCTTCATGGACCGGGCCATATCAAGAACAGACAGGAAGTATCTTGTCGAACTCAAGGAGTACGGCAAGATTCTGGAACAGCGAAACCGGCAGCTCCAGCTGGTCCGTGCCGGCCGGGTTCCCCGGCAAGCCCTGAAGGTCTGGAGTGACCAGCTGGCCCACGCGGGAAGCCGGATCATCCTCACGCGCTACCGGTATCTCGAGGCGATGGTGCCGGTATGCCGCGACGTATTTCAAGCTTTGGCGCACAAGAAATGGGACCTGGGGATACAGTACCGTTCGTCCCTGGCCCGTCGGCCGCACTCGGGGCAGGAAAATGAAACGCCATCCCTTAATGACCTGATCGACCGATTTCACGACAGCCTCGCCCAGGTGGAGAGCCAGGACATCCTGGCCGGGGCGAGCCGCATCGGGCCCCACCGGGACGATCTCTCCTTCCAGGTGGAAGGCCGCCCTTTCAAAGGATTCTCCTCCCAGGGGGAGAGCCGCATGCTGGCTTTAACCCTGATCCTGAGCGAGGCTCGTCTCTACAACAGCCAGTGCGGCCTAAACCCCATTCTTCTTCTCGATGATGTGGGCTCCGAACTGGACCGCCGCCATCAGGAATTTCTCCAGACGTATCTGATGCCCCAGGGGCAGATTTTCCTGACGACCACCGATGGGCACGCCTCCCTGGGAATGTCGCCGGAGGCCACTTTCTTCCATGTAAAAAAAGGAGAGATAAATGTTGAAAAACAGGGGGAAAAAATGTAGACTACTCTGTCATTTTGAGTAGCCAGCCCAGAATCCTTTTTTCCGGTTTTTCACCTACTTCTGGAGTTTTTTCATGGTCTATGACGCGCAGAGCATCAAGGTCCTCGAAGGGCTTGAAGCCGTCCGAAAGCGGCCGGGGATGTACATCGGGGACACGGGCAGCTACGGACTCCACCACATCGCCTATGAAGTGATCGACAACAGTGTTGACGAGTCCATGGCCGGGCAGTGCGACGCCATCGAGGTGACGATCCACATGGACAACAGTCTGACCGTTGCCGACAACGGACGGGGTATTCCGGTGAAGATGCACCCCACGGAAAAAATGTCCGCCGCCGAGGTGGTCATGACCAAGCTCCATGCCGGAGGCAAGTTTGACAGTGCATCCTACAAAGTGTCGGGGGGGCTGCACGGCGTCGGTGTTTCCGTGACCAACGCCCTCTCCGACTGGCTGGAGCTGGAGATCAAGCGGGACGGCGCTGTCTACCAGCAGCGCTACGAACTCGGCGTACCGGTGAGCCCGCTGAAGAAGCTGGGCAAGACCTCAAAAACTGGAACCAAGATTACCTTTCGTCCCAACCAGAAAATTTTTGAGGTGACCGAATTCAGCCACGAGATTCTGTCCAAGCGGCTTCGGGAACTCTCCTTTCTCAACAAGGGGCTCAAGATCAGCGTTGTGGACGAACGAAGCGGTGAGGAAAAGACCTTTCTCTACAAGGGCGGCATCGCCTCCTTTGTGGAGCACCTGAACAAAAACAAGACGATGCTTCACAAGAAACCGATTCATTTCGAACTGGAACGGGACGGACTCGTGATCGAGATCGCCCTGCAGTACAATGACGGCTACGCGGAAAACATTCACACCTTTGCCAACAATATCAATACCATCGATGGCGGCACCCATCTCATCGGTTTTAAATCGGCGTTGACCCGAACACTCAACACCTATGCCACACAGAACAACCTGCTCAAGAAGCTGAACCGACCTCTCAGCGGTGACGATGTGCGCGAGGGCCTCACGGCCGTGGTCAGCGTGAAGGTTCCGGACCCCCAGTTTGAAGGTCAGACGAAAACCAAGCTGGGAAACAGCAACGTCAAGGGAATCGTGGAGTCCGCGGTGAATGAGTCCCTGGGAATCTTCTGCGAGGAGAACCCCGCGGTGGCCAAGAAGATCGTTCTCAAGTCGGTCAGTGCCCTCTTGGCCCGGGAGGCCGCCCGCAAGGCGAGAGATTTGACCCGGCGCAAGGGCCTGCTCGAGGTCGGCACCCTGCCGGGAAAACTGGCCGACTGCTCTGAGCGTGACCCAGGGCGGAGCGAGATCTTCATCGTGGAGGGCGATTCTGCCGGAGGCTCGGCCAAGATGGGTCGAGACCGCAGAACCCAGGCCATTCTGCCCCTCAAAGGTAAGATCCTGAATGTGGAAAAGGCCCGCTACGACAAGATGCTCTCGTCCCAGGAGATCAAAACCCTTATCACCGCGCTGGGAACGGGCATCGGCAAGGACGATTTTGATGTCTCCAGGATCCGTTACCACAAGGTAATCATCATGACAGATGCCGATGTGGACGGCGCCCATATCTCCACGCTGCTCCTCACCTTCTTTTATCGCCAGATGCTCCCGGTGATTGAAAAGGGCTATCTCTATCTTGCCCAGCCGCCGCTCTACCGAATCAAGCGGGGGAAACAGCAGAAATATATCCCCGACGAGGCGTCCATGGAGGTTTATCTGCTGACCGCCGGTATCACGGGCCTGAAGGTGATCAAGGAGGGGGGGGAAAAAACATTTTCCAGCCAGAAAGGGGTGGACGTTCTCAAGAACCTCGTTCGCTATGAGACCATTCTAGAACGTTTTGACAAAAAGCATATCAATGCCGGCCTGCTGCGGGCCCTGGTTCTCCAGGGCGGGGTCCACGAGGAGACTCTCCATAGCCGGAAGGAGCTGGAGCAGGGGATCAAAGGGGCGCTTCGATACCTGAAGGAGTTCTTTCCCGAACTCTCCGGTAGCGCGTATGTCATCGAAGAAGATGAAGAGTACGGCTGCTTCAAAGCCACGTTCAAAATGCAGGAAAACGGATCGCCCCGATCGGTGGTCGTGGGACAGGAGCTTCTCGAATCACCGGAATACAAAGAGCTGCTGCACCTGAACCCCATGGCCCAAGGGCTGGGGACGCCCCCCTATGTCGTCATGGACGGCGACACCCGGGAGGAGTTCACCACCTCCAAAGGCCTGGTCCGGTTTATTCTCAACCGGGGACGGAAGGGGCTCACCATTCAGCGTTACAAGGGGCTGGGGGAAATGAACCCCGAGCAGCTTTGGGAGACGACCATGGATACCGCGGCCCGAAGACTGCTGCAGGTCAAAATTGAGGACGCCATAGCCGCCGATGAAATCTTCACGATTCTCATGGGGGACAAGGTGGAGCCGAGACGGGCCTTTATCGAAGAGAACGCCCTGAAGGTTAAGAATCTCGATATCTAAAAGAACCAGGGAGAACTATGGAACAGCGCGGTACAGTATTGCCGATAAATATCGAAGAGACCATGAAGAAGGCCTATCTCGATTACTCCATGAGTGTCATCGTTGGAAGAGCACTGCCCGACGCCCGGGACGGGCTCAAACCGGTCCACCGGCGGATCCTCTATGCCATGTTCCGGGAGGGGCTGCTGTCCAACAAGAAGTACTCCAAGTCGGCGGGTGTGGTCGGCGAGGTCCTGAAGAAATTTCATCCCCACGGCGACTCGGCGGTCTATGACAGCATGGTCCGCATGGCCCAGGCGTGGAATTTGCGGTACCCGCTGATCAGCGGGCAGGGAAATTTCGGCTCCATCGACGGCGATTCGGCCGCCGCCTACCGGTACACGGAGGCCCGACTGAGCCGGATCGCCGAGGAGATGCTTGCGGATATCGACAAGGACACCGTCGGCTTCATGCCGACTTTTGATGAGTCTCATATGGAGCCCGTGGTTCTCCCCACCCGCATCCCCAATCTTCTGATCAACGGTTCCTCCGGTATTGCCGTCGGTATGGCGACCAACATCCCGCCCCACAATCTGACGGAAGTGGTCAACGGTCTCATCGCCCTGATCGACAACCCCCGGGCTGAAGTGAAGGAGCTCATGACCCACATTCCCGGCCCTGATTTCCCCACCGGAGGCTATATCCTGGGCAAGGAGGGGATCTGGGAGGCTTACAGCACGGGCCGGGGCAAGTTGAAGGTGCAGGCGAAAACCATGGTTGAGAAGGGGGCGAGGAAAGGGGCCAAGGACGCCATCGTGGTGACCGAGATCCCTTACGGCGTGAACAAGTCGAGGCTGCTGGAAGAAATCGCCAACCTGGTGCAGAACAAGAAAGTGGAAGGGATCACCGACCTTCGGGACGAATCGGATCGCGACGGCATACGGATCGTCATGGAGCTGCGCCGGAATGAAGTAGCCGAGGTCGTCTTAAACCAGCTTTTCAAACATACCTCCCTGCGGACAACCTTCGGGGTCATCCTCCTGGCTCTGGTCAACAATCAGCCCAAGGTCCTGACGCTTCTTCAGCTCCTCCAGTACTTCCTGGAGCATCGCCGGGAGGTGGTTACCCGGCGGACCCAGTTTGATCTGAAAAAGGCCGAAGCCCGGGCCCATATCCTGGAAGGCTTCCAGATTGCCCTGAAGAATCTGGATGCCGTGATCGAGCTGATCAAGAAGTCCGCCGATCCCCAGACGGCCAAAACGGGCCTTGTCAAGAAGTTCGATCTCTCCGAAGAGCAGGCCAAGGCCATTCTGGAGATGCGTCTCCAGCGCCTGACAGGGTTGGAGCAGAAGAAGATTCTCGATGAACTCAAGGAGATCCGGACGCTGATCAAGAAGCTGCGATTCATTCTGGCCAACGAAGCGGAGGTCCTCAAGATCATTCGCCAGGAGCTGACGGAGGTGCGGGACAAATTCGGAGATCCGAGAAGAACCGAATTGGTCGGCGATAGCGCGGAACTGAGTGTGGAGGATCTGATTGCCGAAGAGGACATGGTAATCACCATCTCACACTCGGGCTACATCAAGCGGAACGCCACAAGCCTCTATCGCGCGCAACGCCGTGGCGGACGGGGTGTGACCGGCATGGGGACCAAGGAAGAGGACTTTGTGGAAAGGCTCTTTGTGGCCCGGACCCACGACTATCTGCTCGTCTTCACCGATGCCGGAAAGGTCTACTGGCTGAAGGTCCATGAGATGCCCGGGGCGGGGCGCGCGGCCCGGGGCAAGGCGATCGTCAACCTCCTCAACATCGAACAGACGGAGAAGATTACCACCACGCTCCCGGTGAGCGCCTTTGATAAAGACAGATTCGTCATTACGGCGACGAAAAAGGGGATCGTAAAAAAGACCTCCCTGGCCGCCTACAGCCGGCCCCGTTCAACGGGGATCATGGCCCTCACGCTCGATCCCGGCGACGAGATGATTCGTGCGGCCATCACCAACGGCGACCAGGATATTCTGCTGGCAAGCCGGGATGGGCTGGCCATCCGCTTTCATGAATCGAAAGTGCGCCCCATGGGACGTGTCTCCCGGGGGGTGAAGGGTATTGCCATGGGGAAGGAAGATGCCCTGGTTGCCATGGAGGTGGTCAATATCGGCGAAACACTGCTCACGGTGACAGAGAACGGTTTTGGAAAACGAACGGACGTGGGGGAATATCCGGTCCAAGGCCGGGGCGGCAAAGGGGTGATTACCATCAAGACGACCGAACGAAACGGCAAGGTCGTGACCGTCCGGCAGGTCGCCGACGACGTGGACATGATGATCATTACCCGAAACGGCCAGGTCATACGTATGGCTGTCGGGGGGATCTCGGTCATCGGTCGCAATACGCAGGGCGTTACGCTCATTGACATCGAAAAGGGAGACAAGGTCACCAGTGTTGCCACGCTTGCGGAAAAGGACGACGACCAAGACGAAGAAGAATAGGCTCTGGTTTCAGGGGGTGCTGCTGGTCGGTCTGCTGATGTTGCCGGCGTGCCAGGAGAACCCGTCGGCGGAGCTGTTCCTGGAGGGAGGCGATGCGCTCCGGGAGGGGCGCGTTGATGAGGCGCTCTCCTATTACAATAAAGTTGTGAGCCTTTACCCCAAGTCCGATGCAGCCCAGGAGGCCCACTACTGGGTCGGGGAGATCTATCGCCTTTTCAAGAAACAGCCGGAAGAAGGGATCTCGTTTTTTCGAAAAGCACTGGCCGAAGGGGGCCAGACAAAATTCGCAGAAAAAGCCCAGAGAAACATAGCCGAAATCTACATTTCCGATCTGAAAAACCACAAGAAGGCCATCCCCGAGCTGCAGCAGCTCATCGATAAATTCCCCGACTCCATTTATGCAGCGGAAGCCCAGTACCTGATCGGTCAGAGTTACATGGCCATCGGCGAATACGAACAGGCCCGTATCGAATATTATACCCTGCTGGACCGTTATGCATCCAGCGACTACCGTGATGACGCGGCCTACCGGGCGGCGGTGGCCTATTACAGAAGCGGCGCTTTTACCAAGGCCAGGGGGGAGTACGAGAACTTCATCACCCTTTATCCGGAAAGCCAGCTCTTGGTGAATGCCCGGCTCGGCCTGGTGAATACCCTGGAGGAGCTCAAGGAAATCGACCAGGCCCTGACGCAACTGGTATCCCTGGAAAAAGAATACCCCAACCAGGAGATCATTTTGAGAAAGGTGGACAGCCTTCTGAAGAAGAAGAGTGCCATGCAGGAGGAGCTACGAGGGAAGAAATAATGACATTTGGCGGAAAGAGTTTGACTTCGTTTACCCCTGATGGTAAGTTGGACTCTTTCGTTTTTTAGGTCCTGGCGTGGTAATCGGCCATGTTTGACGCAAAATTCACACGAAACAATATTGAATTCATCGAGCGAATGACCATCGCCCGGGGCGAGCTCTTTTCTCTCGATCAGTTTCTCCAACTCGATGAGGAAAACAGGCAGATCCGAACGAGTCTGGAGGAGGCCCAGCACAAGATCAATGTGGTGTCCAAGAAGATCGGTCAGCTCAAGAGAGAGGGCCAGGACGCGGCGGTGCTGCAGGATGAGATGAAGGACGTCTCGGCCGCCATCAAAGACCTCAAGGGGAAGAAGGCCGATGTCGACCATGCCATCGAGTCGATTCTGCTGCGGATTCCGAACCTGCCCCACGAATCCGTCCCCTCCGGCAAGGGAGAAGAGGACAACTTGGAGGTCAGGCGGTGGGGCACGCCGCGGGCGTTTGACTTTGAGCCCCAGCCCCATTGGGATCTCGGGGAGAGCCTCGACATCCTCGATTTTACCCGGGGCGCGAAGCTGGCGGGGGCCCGTTTTACTCTCTATAAAGGGTACGCCGCACGGATGGAACGGGCACTGATCAATTTCATGCTCCACATCCATACAGAGGAAAAAGGGTACCAGGAAATCATGCCGCCGCTGCTGGTCAACCGGAAAACCATGACCGGTACGGGACAGCTGCCCAAATTCGAAGAGGACCTCTTTGTCTGCCCTAAAGATGACAAGGAAGACTATTTCCTGATTCCCACGGCGGAGGTGCCGGTCACCAATATTCATAGCCAGGAGATTCTGGAGCCCAACGAGGTGCCCCGCTACTATACCGCTTATACCCCCTGTTTTCGAAAGGAAGCGGGGTCTTACGGCAAGGACACCCGGGGCCTGATCCGTCAGCACCAGTTTAACAAGGTGGAACTGGTAAAGATTGTGGAGCCGGAAGACTCATACCAGGAGCTGGAAACGCTTCTCCTGGATGCCGAAGAGATTCTCCAGCGGCTCGGCCTTCACTACCGGGTCGTCACCCTTTGCGCAGGGGATCTCGGCTTCTCGGCCTCCAAGACCTATGATATCGAGGTTTGGCTGCCGGGCCAGAACGCCTTCAGAGAGATCTCATCGTGCAGCAATTTTGAAGACTTCCAGGCCCGTCGGGCGTCGATTCGGTATAGACCGGCACCGGGAGCCAAACCGGAGTTTGTCCATACGCTGAACGGATCGGCTCTCGCCATCGGCAGAACCCTGGTTGCCATTCTTGAGAACTACCAGGAAGCAGATGGAAGCATCATTATTCCCGAGGCGCTCAGGCCCTTTATGGACGGACTGGAGAAAATAGACAAGAGAGGCGCCAGGGTTCCTCGTTGAGCCAGGAGACCGGAGGAGTGGCCGAGTGGTCGAAGGCGGCGGTCTTGAAAACCGTTGTGCGAAAGCACCGTGGGTTCGAATCCTACCTCCTCCGCCATGAAATTTGCTGCTTGGGTGCAGGGGGGCATGAAAGAGAGGAATTTGGGAAGGCCGAGGGGAATCGGGGAGGTAGGTGAGAGGCCACGGCGGGTTCGACTC
>CAYUBU010000315.1:0-8040 GCA_964443105.1 uncultured Nitrospirota bacterium | reverse complement strand
TCAAGGACGAGGGCGTCGGCATTTCCGAGGCCGATGGAAAACGGATTTTTGATCCCTTCTTTACCACCAAGAGCCGCGGCAGCGGTCTTGGATTGTCCATTGTCAGCAGAATCGTCGAGGATCACGAAGGCCGGATAGAAGTGACGAGTGAACCCGGGCAGGGGGCCGGTTTCACCATCCTGCTTCCCCCTGCGGTTCAGTTGGCCAAAGTAGTGAGTGAGGTCCCGGGTCATGGCTAGGATTCTGCTCGTTGACGACAACCAGAGTGCCCGGGTCACCCTTTCCATCGCCCTGAAGAGCGAAGGGTTCACGGTGGACATGGTGGATAGCGGTGACGAAGCACTGCAAAAGCTGGCGTCCCACCGGTACGACTGGCTGATCTCAGATGTCAATATGCCCGGCATGAGCGGCATCGACCTGGTGCGGACCATCCGGGAAAACGATTCGGACCTGGGGATCATTCTGATCAGTGCTTTTCGTTCCTACCGTGGGCTCCGGGATACCCGGATCAACGCATTCCTCGAAAAGCCTCTCGACATCCATAAGCTCTACCGGATTCTCCGGAACAGCGGGGAATCGGAGACGATGGCGCCGCCGGCTTTGGCCGGCCTGGATCAGGGGGGATCGGAACGGGAGCCACGGGGGGACTCGGGGGAAGGCCACGTGATTCGTTTCCGGGATGAAAGGGAAAAGGAGCATTTTGAGAAAAGAACCTTTGGTTTCTATGAACTTCTCGAGAAAAAGGTTGAAGAACGGACTCGGGAACTGGTGGAGAAGCAGAAGAAACTGGAAGACGCCTACGGGGAGCTGAGAGAAACCAAAGGGTATCTGGAACATCTTCTCGACGCGTCGCCCAACTGCATCATCTCCATGGACACAAAACGAAGGCTTTTGAGTTTCAATTCCCTGGCTGAGCGGACCTTTGGCTATGACCGTGGGGAAATCCTGGGAAGGGATATGGCCGTTCTTCGGCCCGCCCATGAGGCCGAAAGAATGGGGGACATCTTCGAAACCACCCTGACCGGGGGCGGGTGGAGCGGTCATGTGACGGGCCTTCGGAAGAACGGCGAACTCTTCCCCATGTCTCTGGTGACGACCACAGTCCTGGACGAAGCGGGCCAGGTGATTGCCATTCTTGAAATGTCCCGGGATATCACCCAGGAGATGAAGATGGAGCAGCAGCTCCTCCATGCGGAGAAATTGAGTGTTCTCGGTCAACTGGCTCCCAAGGTGGCCCACGAGATCAACAACCCCCTTCACGTGATTTCAGCCAACGTCCAGTTTGGTTTGATGGTTCTCGACGACGGCGAGAAGGTGAAATCGTGCCTGGAAAAGGCGCTTCAGGAGACGGGCCGCATCGAGCAGCTCACAAAACAGCTGATGGATGTCGCCCGGCCCACCGAGTTGGACATCCGGCGGCTCTCCATTCAGGACATCCTGGCCAACGCCCTGCTTTTCATGGAGGATGTGGGGGAAACGAAGCGGCTGGAAGTGAAAAAAGAGTGGGATGCCCATACCCCATTGATTATGGGCGACCAGTCCCAACTGGAGCAAGTCTTTAGAAATCTGATCCTCAACGCCTCCCAGGCCATGGAAAGCGCCGAGAAGAAGATCCTCTCCGTCGCCATCCGTTCCACGCTGGATCAGCGGCATGTGGAAGTTTCCATCTCAGATACGGGCTGCGGCATCGAGGAGGAGAATCGGGAGAAGATTTTTGAACCCTTCTTTACCACCAAGAGGAGAGGCAAGGGGAACGGGCTCGGTATGGCCATTGTTAAGGGAATTGTGGAGAGGCACCAGGGGTGGTTGGAGGTGACGAGCACCCCCGGGGCGGGGACGTGCATCGGCGTTTTTCTCCCGGTCGACTCGACTCTCGCCGCCGTAAAGCCGGGATGAGAGCGGTACCCTGTCGAAAGGCATGGCCTGTGCGATTCCTGTCAAGGATGATATTTCCTGCAATCACCGGGGGCGTTTGTATTGAACCCCGGGGGGCAGTCTGGAGGGATTGAATGAGTAGAGAAAAGATTCTGGTGGTGGACGATGAACCCGGGGCGCGCCAGATCCTGGTCGATGTTCTGAAGAAAGAGAAGTACAGCGTCGTGACCGTGGAGGACGGCAAGAAGGCCCTGGATGCGCTCAAAGAGTCGGCTTATGACCTCGTGCTCACCGATCTGAACATGCCCCGGATCGACGGGATCGAAGTGCTCAAGCACGTTCAAAAAATGAACTCAGGCCTCTTGTGCATTGTTTTGACCGGCTGCGGCACAGTGGACAATGCCGTCGCGGCGATGAAGGCGGGGGCCTTCGACTATATAACCAAGCCCTTCAAAATCGACGAGCTGATTCTTTCGGTCAAAAGGGCCCTCCAGTTCCAGGCGCTGAAGAAGGAAAATCGAAATCTGAAAAAACTGGTGGGCGACAAATGTCAGTTCGAGAATTTCATCGGTGACAGTGAAGAGATGCAGCAGGTTTTCAGTGTGATCCAGAAAGTGGCCGACACCGACACGGTGGTCATGGTACGGGGTGAAAGCGGCACCGGCAAGGAGTTGGTGGCCCAGGCCATCCACTTCAACAGCGACCGGGCCGACGGTCCTTTCATCCCGATCAATTGCGGCGCCATTCCCCGGGACTTGCTGGAGAGCGAGCTTTTCGGGCATGTCAAGGGGGCTTTCACCGGCGCCACGGTTTCCAGGCCGGGGCGTTTTGAGCTGGCTGATGGGGGCACACTGCTCCTGGACGAAGTGGGTGAAATGCACCCCGAGCTTCAGGTCAAGCTCTTAAGGGTCCTCCAGGACCAGAAATTCGAACGGGTGGGGGGAACCAAAACCATTCAGGTCAACGTAAGGATCATCGCCGCGACCAACAAGGACCTGGAGCAGGAGATACGGAAGGGAACGTTCAGAGAAGACCTCTTCTATCGGCTCAACGTGGTGCCGCTCCATATTCCACCCCTGAGAAACCGGGTGGTCGATATACCCCTCCTCATCCACCACTTCCAGGAGCGCCTGAGCAGGGAGAAGGGTCGACCAAAAAAGATTTTCAGCCGGGAGGTTGTGGACTTTCTTCAGAATTATCCCTGGCCCGGTAATGTGCGGGAGCTGGAAAACCTCGTCGAACGGGTCACGATCCTCGCCGAGGGTGACGACATCGCGACCACCGATCTTCCGGAGAAATTTACCGCACCGGTCCGGGTGCGCAATGTGCAGTCCATGGAAATACCGGCCCAGGGCATTTCCCTCAATGATGCCGTGGAGCAGTTCGAAAATGACCTCATCACCAAGGCCATGACCCTGGCCGACGGCGTCAAGAGTAAAGCCGCGAAGCTTCTCAATCTCAATCGGACGACACTGGTGGAGAAAATCAAGAAGAAGAAGCTCCATGCGCGGCTTGAGACGGAGCTCTGACACCTTAAGCGCCGATTCCAGCCGTGACGGGCCCCACGTCAAAGGCTTGGCGCCAGAGCCATCGTTGACAAGGCTGAGTCCTCGCCCCGGGGCCCGAAAGGCCCTATCAATTTTCCCATGATCCCCGTGCCGCTTTTTTTCTTTCTCTAAGTCACTCAAAAGAAAAAAGAAAAATATTCATCCCCCCCGTCAGCATCCAGCGCCCTTCGTGAGACATCATTGGCATACATCTTGCTGTAGCTTCCGGTGATTCGAGAAGGAGTGTTGTCATGCCGTTCTTCACCACTGGAAAGGGACCTTTGTCCCCTGTGCTGCTACTGGCCGTGTGTTTTATGACCGGACTGCAAAGCCCGGGGCTGTTATGGGCCGACACGTCCCATGGGCCGGCCTCCCCGGCGGCCGACAACGCCCCCGACGCCGGCCAGACCGGTGCCGGGGAGAGCAGCTTGTTGAGCCGGGCTTTTGATCTGTATCGGAGGGGAGATTACGGTGAAGCCGCTCTTGCCGCGGAGAAATTTCTCTCCGAGGCCAGCCTGCCGGAAGCAGAAGAAGCTGCACACTTCCTCCTGGGGGACTGCTACTACCAGAGCCTCGCTTCGAACCGGGCACTCAACAGTCAACTCGCTTTGAACAGCTACCAAAAGGGGCTTCAGAAGTTTCCCCATTCCGTTCTGGCGCCCAAAGTGACCTATCGCATGGCAGAAATCTACAGCGGTCAGAAGCGCTATGAGAAAGCCGCCTATCTGTGGAGAAATAACATCAGCCGCCATCCCGACTCCCCCTGGGTGCCGTGGTCGGCGCTCCTCCTGGGGCAGAATCTCCTGAGACAGGGGAAGGAGGCCGAGGGACTCAAGGTCCTGAAGGGCCTTTGCGGGGAGAACCCCGACAGCCCCGTGGCCCTGAGAGGCCGGGTGGTGCTCATCGAGTACTTTATAGAAAACAGGAAATTCAGCGAAGCACTGGAGCAGTATAAGCAGATTCAGGCGTTTGACCAGATCGTCGATTGCGCTGAGGACCTGGGTAAGATCCCCGGGCTTCTGGTCAAACTCAGCCGACCGGCGGAAGCCCGGGATCTGCTTTTCAAGCTCCTCAACCTGCTGCCCGAAGATCCCCGGGCCCCGCGGTGGGCCGTTATGATCGGCGACACCTTTGCTATGGAAGAGATGCATACGGAAGCCCTCAAGAGTTACTACGAAACCCGGGACAGGTTCGCTGACACCGATGGCGCCGCCCTGGCCCGTGCGGGGATTCTCAGCTTGCGGGCCCAGGAGCCGTCGCGGGTTGTTTTTCAGCAGGTTGTGCGGGAATTCGACGCTCTGGTCGCGGCATCCGCCGACAACCGGCAGCTCAAAACCGCTCTGCTGCAGCGAAAGGCGCTCATGCTGAACCGGTCCGGCCATGTGGGTGACAGCATCGTCGTAATCCGTGAATTGCTCAAGCTCGGTCCGCCCCGTTCTCTCAGAAAAGAAGTGCTGGGCCTCTATCAAGAGGCGCTCAATGAAGAGATTCGGGCCCTGGCAAAAGCGGGAAAGCATGATGAAATTGTGATCCTGAGTCAGCAAAGTTTCAGCTACCTTTCCTTAGGGAGCCTGGATGAAGAAACGGCACGGATCATCGCCGACAGCCACTTTGACGCCGGTCTCTTTCATGCTGCCGCCGCCCAGATTGAAAAGCTCCTTCAACGCAATGGCCCGGCCGCGGGAGATGAGCGGCTCCTGTGCCGGCTCGGCCGCGCCTATCTGGAGCTGGGACAGACCGACCGAAGCGACAAAGTCCTGGAGGCACTGCTCCACCGTTTCCCAAAAAGCGTCGTTCAGGGGGATTCGCTGGCAGTGCTGGGGCAGGCCGCTCTGGAGAGAAATGACGGCCCAACTGCCGTGGACTATTTTCGTCTCGCCCTGAAAGCGGGGAACCTGGAAGAAGAAGGGTTTGTGTACTATCTGCTCGGCTCGGTCTACCGGCAGGAAGGGCAGCGCCTTGCGGCCCTCGAGGCCTTTCAGTCGGCGGTGCAGGCTGCGGGAAGAGACCCACAGACGGGCGAAGGCGCTGACTGGGATCAGCGCGCCCGTTACGGTTTCGGCGACATGCTCTACGAAGCGGGACGGGAAGCCGAGGCCCTCAGGATTTACACCGAAACGATTGCCCGTTACCCCGAATCCCAGGGCGTCGACTGGGCCAGATATCGGATCGCTCAGATCCACCTGCGAAACCGGGAAGTGCCCAAGGCCGCCGGCATACTCGCGGAGATGAGCGGCCGGGAGACCGACAGGATTCTGATGCAACTGGTCAGGCATTCTCAGGGAGAGATAGTCTGGCAGCGGGCCTTCAAGGAATTATTCTAGTCGGGCCAACACCATTGCGCGGGAATAGGGAGCCAAGAGTCATGACGGAAGCAGGGATAGAAGCAGTCAGCGCGAATCCTGAAGCGGCGGAATTGACGCTGCTGAGTGAAGCCTTCCTGACGTTTCACCGGGCATCTGGAGAATTAACCCGGACTTATGAGAAGCTGGAGCGGCGGGTGGCGTCACTGACGGAGGAACTGGAGAAAAAGAACAGGGAGTTGAAAGGAAACCTTCAGGAAAAGGAAAAGATGCAGTCCTACCTGGAAAACATCCTTGAGAATCTCACCACCGGTGTGATTGTTCTCGACCTCAACGGCCGCGTCAGTCTGATCAACGGTGCCGCCCAGACGATGACAGGCCGCACGGAGGGGGAGGCGTTGGCACAAGACGTCTTCTCTCTGCTGGCCCTGGATGCTGGAGAAGCCGCCTGCGGGGGATCCCTTGTCGATCTTGTCGACGCCCTTGATGGCAGAACCATCGGCCGACGGACGGGACGAAATGACTGCTTTATCCATATCTCCGCAAATCCTCAGATCGGCCCTGGGAATCAGGTCGTTGGGGCGATTGTTCTTCTCAAGGATGTCACCCGAATCAAGGCTCTGGAAGAGGCGGGCGCCCGGAAAACCCGGCTGGCCTCCCTGGGGGGAATGGCCGCGAACATGGCCCACGAAATCCGTAATCCTCTGGGGGGAATCGAACTCTTCGCTTCCATCCTCAGAAAGGAGCTGGCCGGCGACCGTGACAAACAGAACCTCGCGGAGAATGTGCTCGTCGGTGTGAAAAGCCTGAACCACATCGTTGCCAATCTTCTCTACTACACCCGCCCCCTCAAGCCGGTGATCAAACCGGTATCGGTCCGGGGGATTGTAGAAGAATCGCTCCTTTTCGCGGCACACGCGCTGCGGCCGAAGGGCATTGCCCTGTCTGTCGAATATGAGGGGCCGGAAACAGAAATCCCAGCCGATGGGGAACTGATTAAACAGCTCTTCATGAATTTGATTTTGAACGCAGTGCAGGCCATGCCTGAAGGGGGCACCCTGGAGTTCAGAACTGTGACGGGAAACGATGTGGTGGAATTCCACGTCACCGATACGGGAACGGGCATTGATGATGAGAGTCTGGGGAAGATTTTTCATCCCTTCTACACTACCCGGGAGAAGGGGACGGGCCTGGGACTGGGCATCGTGCATCAAATTGTGGAAACATTGGGCGGGACGATTCGGGTGACAAGCCGGCTGGGAGAGGGGACGGCTTTTACCGTGGCTGTGCCCTCCTGTCCCCTGGGGGCGGATCAGGAAACAATGAGACAGGACGACGGGGTTCCGGCGTGAAGTTTAGCCTTACCCCGTTCTAACCATAAAGGTCTTGGGAGCGGATACATGGCAGGAAAGCAGGTCTTTGTTGTAGACGATGATCTTCAGATGCGCAAGGCGATCGGTGAGGCGCTGACCCGTTCAGGATACGCAGTCACGGCCTTTGCCGGAGCCCGGGCGGCCATGGAGGCCCTGAAGAGCAGCCCCTGTTCACTTGTCATGACCGACGTGAGAATGCCGGCCATGACGGGCCTTGAGCTTCTCCAAGAGGTGAAGGGTGTGAAGCCGGACCTGCCGGTGATTGTCATGACCGCCTACGGCACCATCCAGGACGCCGTGGATGCCATGAAACTGGGCGCTCTCGACTATCTGCTCAAGCCCTTTTCCCTGGAAGAGATGGAAGAGACGGTGAACAGGGTCTTTCAGGCCGGAGCTGCTGAGGAAGGGGACTGTGAGGATCAGGGTTGTTGTTCAGCACCCACGGAGGCAAAAGTCTTTGTGACCTCCGATCCCCAGATGGAAAAAGTGCTCCGGTTTGTCCAGGACATTGCCCCGAGCCGGGCGACAGTTTTGATTCAGGGAGAAAGCGGTACCGGCAAGGAGCTGGTGGCCCGGATGATCCATGAAGGAAGTTCAGTCCGTTCCGGCAGCTTCGTTGCCGTGAACTGCGCCGCGATTCCCGATGGCCTGCTTGAAAGTGAACTTTTCGGGCATGAGAAAGGCGCTTTCAGCGGGGCCCACGGTCGAAGAATCGGCAAGTTTGAAAGAGCCCACGGGGGCACCCTCCTTCTCGACGAAATCGGTGAGATGCCGCTGCCGCTGCAGGTCAAACTTCTCCGCGTGCTTCAGGAGAAAGAGATCGACCGGGTGGGCGGAAGCGGACCGGTGCCGGTGAACGTTCGGATCATCGCGACAACCAATCGGGACCTGAGAAAAGAAGTGGAGGCCGGGCGCTTCCGGGAAGATCTCTATTACCGGCTC
>CAYUBU010000314.1:0-20054 GCA_964443105.1 uncultured Nitrospirota bacterium | reverse complement strand
GAAAAAAAGGTTGTCGGCTCGACAGAAAAAGAGAGAGGCAGAAAGACAAAGAGAAAACTTTGAATAAAACGGCTTCCTTTTCGTCAAAAAAGTTACTTGACAGTAGCAATAAAATTGTTATAGATATCGATTAATCCATCCCCAAAGGTGTCCGAACCAAGGAACGGCATGGCTGCAAGAATTCTTGTGGTAGATGACTCGGAAAACAACCGGGAAACCCTGCGCTCTGTCCTGGAATACGGCGATTACGAGGTCTTGACCGCGTCTTCCGGCGAGGAAGCCCTTGATATGGCTGAAAGGGACCGGCCCGATCTCATTCTCATGGATGTGATCATGCCCGGCGTTGACGGCATAACGACCTGTCGCCGCCTGACCCTGGGTGATGCCACAAGGAACATCCCCGTTGTCATGATCACCGCCAAGAATGAGCCCGAGGACCTTTCGAAGGGACTGGAAGCCGGGGCCGTTGATTATGTAAAGAAACCCTTTGTCGTGGTGGAACTTCTGGCCCGGGTGAAGACAATCCTCCGGCTCAAGGAGGCCCAGGATAAGCTGGTGGATCAGGAGAAGAAGATCGCCATCATGGAACTGGCCGGCGCAGCCGCCCATGAACTCAATCAGCCTCTTACAGTCATCAACTGCCAGATCAAACTGCTGGAGGAGTCGTTGAGCCACTTGCAGACGAAACCGGAACGGGAAATCGAAATCATCAACGAGTCGGTAGATAGGATGACCGATATCATCAGAAAAATAGGCACCATCACCAGGTACAAGACCAAAGACTATCTTCTGGGGGACAAAATCATCGATCTCGATGAGGCCAGCGAAAATTCTGAAGAATAGTTCTTTTTCCCACCCCAGCGAGTTTAGCTCTTGACAGAGACTGATCAAAAAGATAGTTTACAAAACTGAACAACTTTTATTTTCTTAACCGGAGTTGAAATGGAGTTGACGCGGGCAACAGATTACGCCCTGCGAGGGATCCTCTATCTATCGATGCAGCCGCGGGACAGCCTGAGCGTGATCAGTGAGATCGCGTCGCAAATGGATATTCCCGAGGGATTTCTAGCCCGTATTTTTCAGAACTTGGCCAAGTCTGGGCTGATCAGGTCTCATCGCGGCAAGAAAGGCGGGTTCTCCCTCTCCAAGCCCCCCGCTGAGATAGACATGAAAACGGTCATCGAAGCCATGGAAGGCCCCATCCACCTCAACCGGTGCCTCGACGGCTTCAACGTATGCAGCCGGGAATCTCTCTGCCCCCTCCACGAAGTGTGGGAGCGCATTCAAAACGACGTGACGGATACGCTGGCGCAAACAAATTTTGAAGAACTTGCCAGGCAATCGGCCGCCAGGATGACGAAAGAGACTTGACCTCCCGGTGACATCAGGAGACAGCACCCGACGGCACCGCAGATCAGAGGCTTTTCCTTCCCCTCCCTCCCCAGACCGGAGGCGCCCCCCTTTCCGATTGACATGGAAAAGAGTATATGAGAAAGAATGATACCGTCGTCTAGCCCGGATATTGCATGAGTGATCGTCATGAGGGGCCGTAGAAGCAAAACAGGCAATGGGTGCCAGGCAGGCCTGCCTGGCACCCTTATTCTGGCTGAAGACATATTGAAATATTTCGAAGTCAGGAAATTCTCTGCAACGCCGCATGTGGCAGCTTATCCGGCACCGTAATAGATCAACTCATACAATATCCGGGCCAGAGGGATCAGGAGAGATTGTTCCATGCAGATTATTCAAGGGCTCGACCAGTTAACCCGTCAATTCCCTTATCCCGTCGTGACGCTCGGCAACTATGACGGGGTCCATCTGGGCCATCAGAAAATATTCAACCAGGTCATTGAAACAGCCCGTCACAAGTCGGGAACAGCCATTATTTTCACTTTCGACCCTCACCCGCTCATGGTACTCTCCCCATCCTCCTGCCCGCCGCTCCTGAATACCTACCGGCGGAAAATGGAACTTTTTGAATCCTACGGGATCGACGTGGTGATTACGGCAAAGTTCACCAGAGCATTTGCGGCCACACCGCCCGAGGATTTCGTGAAGGATATTCTGGTCGACGGGATCGGGGTCAAAGAAATTATTGTCGGCTATGACTACGCCTTCGGGCGTGGAAAACAGGGCACCACAGACGCACTGAAGGAACACGGCAGGATTCATGATTTTCAGGTAACCGTGGTGCCCGCTTATACGCAGGGTGACGAAGTGATCAGCACCACCAGAATCCGGGAACTCGTCCGGGAGGGGGAGATGGAGAAGGTGGCCCGCATGCTGGGACGGACCTATGCCACCGAGGGAATCGTGGTTCCCGGCGATCACCGGGGCAAATCCCTCGGCTTTCCCACGGCCAACATCGACCCCCACAATCAGATCTTCCCGAAACGGGGGGTTTATGTCATCCAGATCGAAAGAGGCGGGGAAAGATTGGACGGTGTCCTGAATATCGGGACCAACCCCACCTTCGGTGAAGGGAGGATGTCCCTGGAAGCCCACATCTTCGACTTTGATGAGGACATCTACGGCGAGTTTGTCCGGATCCTGTACAAGAAGAGACTGCGGGATGAGGTGGCCTTTAAGAGCAAAGAGGCACTCATCGCGCAGATCACGAAAGACGTGGACGAAGCCAAACGTATTCTTGGACGCTGAGAAAAGAGCGAAATCCTCATGGTCAAATCGGACAAACGCCTATGGATCGGTATCGGGATCAGTGTTGTGCTGGTTGTGTTTCTGATGCGGGGCACAGACTTTGCCAAACTCGGTCTCATCTTCCGCCAGGTCAACTACATCTACTGCCTGCCCGTTATTCTGGCCCATCTGGTTGCCATTCTCATACGGTCCTACCGCTGGCGCTTCCTGATGGAGGGACTCCATCATCCCGCTATCAAAAATCTCTTTTCCTCGACCATGATCGGCTTCATGGCCAACTTCGTCCTTCCCGCACGGATGGGTGAGTTTGTTCGGGCCTATCTGATCGGCCGGAAAGAAGGAATTTCCAAGAGCGCCGCCTTTGCCACCATCGTGGTGGAACGGCTGGTTGACACCTTGACCATTCTCCTCATCCTCATGGCGGTACTCATGCGCATCTCTCTCCCGGACAGCGGCATCGCCCCGGTTTACGCCACCGCTCTCCGTGGTGCCGGCATCACCCTGGGCGTCATTTTTTTCGCCTTTCTTCTTTTTCTCATTCTTCTCAAAGAGAAAACCGATTTCACCGTCTCGGCGATACGCTTCATTTTAAAACCTTTTCCCGAAGCCTGGGAGACCAAAATTCTGAAACTGTTGCAGTCCTTCGTCACCGGCCTGGGCGCCGTCCGCCTCGGCCCGCATCTGGCCTATATCGCCGGTTATTCGGTACTCCTCTGGGGGATCTATGGGGCAGGGAACGCCCTCTTGCTCAAGGCATTCGGAATCGACCTGCCGGCCTACGTCCCCTTCTACCTGCTCGTAGTCCAGGCCGTCGGCGTGGCCATACCATCCTCCCCCGGATTCGTCGGGACTTACCATGCCGCCGTGGTGGCCGGCCTTGCAGCATTTGGAATGCCTCAGGAAGAGAGTCTCAGCTTTGCAATCCTGTCCCATTTCATCATGGTCGTCCCGATCATTCTGTACGGTCTGGTCCTCATGTGGCGGGACCACCTGTCACTTCAGACCCTGGGGGCCGAGGCGGCAAACGACCGGAAACCTGCCTCCACAGGATAGGCCATGGCGCGACTGCTCATACTTTTTCTCTGGGGATGGCTCTTTTATCTGCTGGCCCGAATCATTGTCTCTTTATTCAGCGGGGCCGGGAGAAAAAGCGCTGAAAGAGAGGGAGAAGCCACACTGGTTCACGACCCGAACTGCAATACCTTCGTTGCCCGATCAGGGGCCATCAAGCGGCGCGTCAAGGGGAAGACCCATTATTTCTGCAGCAAGGCATGTCTAAAGGAATTCCAGAAGGGTCTCAAGTCCTAGCCCCGATGCTGTCTGAACCGATCTTTGATACCTGGTTGTCAATAATCCTCTTTCGCAGCTGCTCCAGGAAGCCGCTGCTCCCCCCCACTCCCCCGCCATCGACCTGCAGAGGCTTGCCGATGACCAGATGGATGGTCCCCGATCGGGGACGGACACTCCCTTTCGGCATGATCTCGTAGCTCCCGGAGATACTGACGGGTATTACAGGGACTCCCGAGGCTTCAGCCAGGTGGTAAACCCCCTTCTTGAAGCTCTTGACCTGGCCATCGGGCGTCCGGGTCCCCTCGGGAAAGATGAGAACCGACTGGCCCCCCCGGATCTTGTCAGCGGCAACACGCAGGGTCTCCCGCGCCCGTTCCCGGCTCGACCGATCGATCTCAATATTGCCGAAACGTCTCATAGCCATGGCGAACAGGGGAATCCGGTAGAGTTCCTTCTTGGCAATCCACCCGAAGAACAGGGGGACATGAGAGAAAAGGGCAAAAATATCAAAATACCCCTGGTGGTTGGAGGCAATGATCTGAGGTGAGCCGGCCACCAGATTTTCCGCGCCCCGGACGGTTACCCCGACTCCCGCGGCAGCCAGAATGCCCCGGGCCCAGAGCCTGGCGAAAAGGTGAAGGCTCGCGCCGCTCCGATCGAACAATGAAAAGAGGATCAGCAGCGTCCCCATGACGACAGTCAGAAAAACCCCGACTACCCAGACCCATAATGTGCGTATCATGGCGCTCCCGCTTTTGAATGTAGTCGAATTATAGTGAGCTTTTCCTGCCATTGCAAGACGTTAATGATGCGGAAGCCGTTGACTTTCTAAAGGACGTTGCGATAAAGTGGACTTTGGCATGGGACGCAAGTTGTGGAAAGGAATGAGCCCTAAGGCATGAAGACCAAGGTCCTCTTTCTCGGCACCGGGACATCGAGCGGCGTCCCGTCCATTCTCTGTTCCTGCAAGGTTTGTACATCGGACAATCCGAAAAACAACCGCCTGCGATCGTCCATTCTGGTCTCCATGGACGACAGGAACATCCTCATCGACACGGCAACCGATCTGAGGCAGCAGGCCCTGCGATACCGGTTCAGCCACGTGGATGCCATTCTCTTCACCCATGCCCACGCCGACCATGTGCACGGCATCGATGAGATCCGGATCTTCAGTTTTCACGGCGGTACGCCTATTCCCTGCTACGGAGATCCCCAGACCATCGCCACCATACACCGGCAGTTCCCTTACATCTTCGTTCCTGAAGAAGAACGGGAAAGCTTCATCCCCCGGATTACAACCCATGAGGCAGCAGGGCCCTTTCGACTCTATGACCGGGAGATCACCCCTGTGCCGATTCTCCACGGGAAACAGACCATTCTGGGATACCGGATCGGCCCCGTCGCCTACCTCGGCGACTGTAATGGTATTCCGGAGGAGAGCGAGGCCCTGCTCCAGGATCTCGATACACTCATTCTCGACGCCCTGCGGATAGAACCCCATCCGACCCACTTCTCCCTGAAACAGGCCGTCCGCGCGGCCCAGCGCATCAGGGCCAAGCGGACCCTCTTTACCCACATGGCCCACCAGCTGGACCATGATGAGATCAATCGGAGCCTGCCGGCGGGCATGGCCCTGGCCTACGACGGCCAGATACTGGAATTCGAAGAAGACGTCTGACCCATGGTTTACGAAACCGGATCCCCCACACCGCAAAACGCCCCAAAAGAGAAAACCTTCGAAGTGATCCGCTCCTCTCTCCAGAGGAGGGCACGGGAGTGGAGGGACAAGGAGAGGGGAGACGGCTTTGTCGTCATTCAGATTGACGGCCTCCCCCACACCATCCTGATGAAAGCCCTGTCAGAAGGGTACATGCCGTTCACCCAAAGCATGCTCGCCTCCGGTGATTTTAACGCAAGCCGCTACCGCTGCGGGATTCCCGGGAACACCCCGGCGACCCAGAGCGGCATCATGTACGGCAACAACGACGGCATTCCTGCCTTTCGATGGCTCAGCAAAGCCGACGACCGCCTGATCAGCTTTAAGAATCCCCGCTCCGCCCAGATGGTAGAGCAGGAGGTTGCCAAAGGCCGTCGGGGCATTCTGGAAAATGGGAGCAGCTACGTCAACCTCATTTCCGGCGGCGCCAGCCGCTCCGTTTTCACGCTCAGCACCTTCCTCACGCAGGACATGCAGAAACGTCTTTCGGGACTCACCATCTTCTCTCTTTTTATATTGAACATCGTCCCCGTACTCCGCACAATTTTCTCCTCCCTCCTGGAACTCATACGGGAAATTTTCGAATATCTGGAGGTTCGTTTGAAGGGGGGCTCCCAGAAGAGTGAGGGGTTCTTTCCCCTGGTCCGCATTTTCTCCAACGTCCTCTTTTTTGAAGTGGCGACCGTAGGCGCCCTGATTGATATCAGTCAGGGTAGACCGGCCATCTATCTGACGTACAACGGCTACGATGAGGCAGCCCACCAGCGGGGCCCCGAGACCAAGTACGCCCTCAAGGCACTCCGCGTCATCGACCGGGGGATCAAAAAAGTGGCCCGCCGGGCTTTGAAAAAGAAGCGGGGCATGCGTTATGATCTCTTTGTCCTGTCGGACCACGGTCATCACCCTTCGATTCCCTTCCGCTACCAGTACGGCGAAACCCTGGAAAGCTTCGTCTATTCCAAAATCAAGGAAGGGCGAATCACCGAATACCAGACTCAGGGGCAAGTGAAAGATTATCTCCTCATGGCTTTGGCATCGACCCTCTGGAGCTTCGCAGACCAGAACCTCTTTTTTCTGCGCAACCTCTTCAAACGTGTCGCCACGTATATGGACAGGAACCTGGGCATGGAAGAGGAGAAAGGGAAAGCAGGCAACATCACCATCGTGAACTCGAGCCCCATGTCCAACCTCTATTTCAGCTTCTCCCGGAACCGGGCCAGTCTGGAAGAGATCGAGCAAGCCTATCCGGGCCTCGTGGGAGCGCTGGTACGCCATGATGGTGTGGGACTCGTCCTGGGCCACTCCAACGGAATGCCCATGATTCTTTCCAAGAGAGGCCGGGCATCATACCTGAAGGACGGCAAGAAAATTGACGGACGGGATCCCATGGAGGGGTTCAGTGACGCCACCCACATCGAGACGGAGATTCTGAGACAATTGGCCATGGCCCAGGCCGGCGATCTCGTTCTCTACGGCGCCTTGAAGGACTCTCACGTCATAAATTTTGAAGAACAGATGGGCGGACATGGAGGGATTGGCGGCATGCAGAACTACCCTTTTATTCTCTACCCGAAGCGGATTGACTTCCCCTTCAGAAACGTGAAGAATGCCCGGGAACTCTATGAGGTTTTCTCCCGCTATCTCGATGGCCCCGACCGGAGCGCCTCCCCTGACCGGGATGCCTGAAATGCAACGCCTGTAGCGCTTCAGACCCATGGAACAGCACAAGACGTATTGTCAATCTCACCCTTCTATGTTACCTTAAATAGAGTCAAAAAAAAGAACAGGACAGTCGATTCAAATTCATGGTTTCCACCCAACCCCGGAAAGCGACAGCCATGGCGAACCAGGAAATCACGCTCAACGGAGAGCCCTCCACAATCTCCATCCCCCAGGTCTTTCACGCCATTTCAATCTCCGGCACCACAGGAATCTTCATATGGCAGCAGGGAAGCCGGGAGAAAAAAGTCTATATCCACCAGGGCCGCATCGTCTTTGCCTCGTCAAACCAGAAGACTGAACGACTGGGAGAGATTCTGGTGCGCAACGGATGGGTCCGAGCCGCCGATTACATTAAAGCCTCCAGCAAAGTGGGAGACAAGAAACGCCTCGGCCAGATCCTGATTGACATGGGCGCCTTGAATAAAGAGGACATCAAGACAGGGGTTATCGAGCAGGTGCGGGAGATTATTTATAACCTCTTCAACGCAGCGGAGGGCGAGTACACCTTCCAGGAGCAGGGGCAACTCCCGAGGGAAGTGATTACCCTAGACATAAATACCTCCGATCTGATCATGGGGGGCGTGAGGCGAATCTCTAACTGGGATCTCATTTTCCAGACCCTCGGCGCCATGGATGTCATTCTGGAACCCGCCTCAGGAATCGACCAAAAACGTCTCGATTCTGTTTTGGCGGAAGACGAGATGCATATTTTCGAACTTGTCAATGGGGAGAAATCGGTCCAGCAGATATGCCGGACCGTTGGGGGCAACGACTTCGAAACCTGCCGCACACTGATGGGGCTCCTTTGCGCCAACTTCATACGCCGGATCACCGATGCTGAAATCGCCGTCATCGAAGAGAAAAGAGCCAAACATTTCTTCAGCAAGACGGTCCAGTGCTACAACCAACTCTTCTCCTACGTCTATCGCTATCTCAACGAAAGGGTGGGGAAGCTGGGCGACACAAACCTCTCCCATTACCTGGAAGAGATCAAAGGAGACCACGCGGTCCTCTTGAAGGGCATTTTCCTGCTTCCCGACGGCACGCTGGCGGAAGAGGTCCTTCGGGAAAACTACGAAACCCTGCCCGGGGAAGCACGGCGGAGCGCATTTTTGGAGGCCTTGAAGGGTCTCCTCTCAGCGGAACTGGCGGCTGTGCGGGAATCCCTGGGAGAGAAAGACGCCACCTTCGTCACCTCCCGCCTGAAGGGCATCATGGAAAACCTCAAGAAGCAGGACCGGTAAGCCGCGGCAATGCCGTCCCCCCATCTCACTCCCCAATTCTCGCCTCAACATCCCGAATCAGCCGATGGGATATCTCGACCACCTTTTGCATGACACCGGTCAGTCGGGCAACCAACTGGCCCGGGTCGGCGAAACCCTTGAGAAGGGCGGGGTAGAAAATGTCTCCCGAGGGATCCACTGCATCGGTACATCCCGCCAATCTGAACAGTCCTCTGACTTCCGTGAGAAAACGCCGGGCTTTAAAAAGCGTCTTATAGTCGTCCCGGTATTCGGGATTTCGCTCCGTCAGCGTCTGAGCCGTCACCATATCGCTCGGTTCATAGATCTCATAAACAGTCTTGAGCATGGACACAAGCATGGTAATATCGAAGAGGCCGCCCCGGTGCTCCTTCAGATCAACGACCCTTGAGTCCGGAGGGCCTGGGTGGAGATCGTGAAATTCGACAACGAGCGCCCGGACAAAGGCCGCCTTTTCCCTGAAGATCCTGTTTTCGATTATCCGTTTACGGAAAGACTGATGGAGTAACCGGCCGCCAAAAACCAGCCGGGAACCGACGAGTTCCGACCGCTCAATGAAATCGTCGGGGTAGCCCCGCTCCAGGTAGTCGGCCAAGGCGTCCAGAGAGACTGAGAAACTTCCCAACCGTTCACCCAGGCGGTGATGGGGCATCGTACCGAGACGGGCCAGCTCCCGGTGCACTCTGCCCACCACCCGATTCAACCGGCGGTCGTCTACGCGATCGCCATCATAGAGAACAAACATGTCATAATCGTTTTCACAGGAATCGCCACGGGCATTTCCGCCGGTGGTGTAAAACCCCAGTCCCTCGGGCTTCATGGCCAGCGCCGGAAGTCCCACTTCCCGCAGGGCGAGCTGAATGAGGCGGCGCATATAGCGGTCCATATAGTCTGCCTGTCCAAAGCGGCCCGTTCGAATGCTCCGGAGTGCAAAGGAGAGGGATTCCAGATCGAAGAAGTCGGCCAGCGCCTGAAACCTGGCCCGGGAATCGGGCTGGGCCCGCAACTCCCGGAGGGTATTCTTTGACAGTGCCCGAAGCCGTGCCGTATCGGTCATTTCCGATTCACGGACGAGCCCGCGCCCCAGAACCCGCTCTAGTTGTCTTACCACAAGGGAACTGCGGTAGTGGTAGATGAAACCGTAGGAGAAAAGCCGCTGCCTGAGGCGGACCCGGAATGGGCCCTTGCCCTGATGGACTTCCCGGAGGAGATGTCCGACAAATTCCGCCGATGTGGTGCGAACCAGCTCACGGCATAGGACATCGTCGTCGATCAGGAGGCGAAAGATATTTTCCTGCTGCAGGGCGGAGCGCCGGAAGGTCTGCCAGAACACCTCGATCAGCGTCTCCACCAGGCGCGTGGGCCGCTCACGGCCGCTCCCTCTTAACATGCAGACCAGAAAGCGGATCAGCGGCTCCCCCTCTTCCACCATCGACCGGGCGTAGCGTTCCAGGGTCCGCCTCATTTCAACGTCGTCGAGAAGGAACATGTCGTGGCAGAAACGCTGCCGATGGTCTTCTTCTTCCTCCAGAAAACTGATGAATTCACCCCAGGGCAGGCTATGGTGAAACCGTTCCATAACGTCCATGTAGTCCGTCGCCATGTTGACCGTCCCCTGCTGCAGATCCTGGAGCGTTCCAAGGTTGGCCAGTCCCCGGAAAATCCGTATGAAGGCCACATAGGTCTTGAACTCCTCCTTGAAAACCAGGGAAACCTTTTTGACCCCCCGGGAATAACGGAAGTAGTCCCGCAGCAGGCCTGTGGACGGGCGGTCGTAACCCTCTCCGTTGTACCCCATCAAGAGAGCGACGCGATCCAGGGCCGCCCTGCAGTTCGGATCGGAGAAAAGGATGCCCTCTTCCTGTACAAAGATCAGCTGATAGAGGAAGCGGACCGACTCGAGAAAGGCAATGGCTTCTTCAAGGTACTGATACTCTCGTTCAAGATGCCTGTCTCTGGCCTTTACGGACTCAAACGCCCTCCAGAATTTTCCCCCCACAATCCCCAGAGCGGCCCGCCGCGCGGAAATGATGAGCTTGGCGAGCCGGATACCATCGACCTTGGGGACAATTTCGCCGACCCCTGAACGGTGGAGAACCAGAGACCGGATCTCGTCCACCACACCCCGCATGAAACCCTCGTAGTAGCGGTTGTCTCCGCCTTCCCGGTAGGTGTAGCGCATGACCACCCGTTTCTGAAACTCCTCAAAAATGGCCATACTTCCCATGATCGGCACGGCGCCAAAAAGCTGGGTGATGATAACCAGGTTCTTCAAGTCCACATCCATCAGCCGCTCATAGTCATCGATGGTGGCAGAGAACCATTTTGATCCCGATTGTTCGGAAAGATAGAAATGCATCTGCGTCGCCCGCCGGTACATTTCCCGATTCAGACGTCCCACCACCCGGTTCATGGCGGCCAGATCTCCTCCGGGCACATGGATGATACCCACATCGATGTCATCCTGGTCTCTCCGGGCACCCACGTGACAGACCACATAATCCGGGAGCCCCTCTTCATCCTTGGAGAAGATCTCAAGGAATATCTGGACCAGGGCGGAATAGAGGCGGGCAAACTCCCCTTCCGCCTGAAGCAGCATGGCCTTGTAGAAGGCGGTCCTGCTCTCAAAGGCGTGCTTCCCCTGCTCCAGAAACTCGATGAGGTGGAGATTAACGGTAATGAGCTGAAGGGAATAGTAGCAGCCGAGAAGATCAAAGGTCTCCCCGGGCCCCTGGGACAGGTGGCGGATCAGTTCCATTTCCTCATAGCAGAAGGGAGAAATCTCTTCAAAATCGAAGATGGATAGGGTACCGCTCTCTTCCAGACGCTGAAGAAGCAGGGGCAGAGACTTCTCGATGTTTCGGACATTCTTGCGGTAATGGTTGCCCAGCAGCCGGACCTGTTCGATTCTCGACCATAGGTAGGATTCGGTTTCTTTAACGGCTCGAGGCGCCATGAACGCTCCTGGGAAAAGAGACAGGCAGGACTGGGGTACCGGAGACTTCAGAAAAGCCGGGGATGGTCGGGATCGCCGCCCGTCGGCCCGTCCTTGTCCTCCCCATCCCTCTCGGAACCGCCGTACCCCTTAAACACAAATTGACCGAGGAGCGGATGGTAAGGACTCCAGCGTTCCGAGGAGCCGCTTGCCATCAATTGCCGGAAAACCTGCGACTTGGCATCCAGATCGTCCAGCATACTGAGCACGAGGGCCTCCATGGTCATCGGCTTCACCGGCGACCCGAACTCTTCCTTGCCATGATGGGAAACGAGGAGATGCTTCAAGAGCAAGGCCTTGGATTCGGGAAACCCCCGAACACCGGCAATGGCCCGGGAAACCCGTTCCAACTCCAGCGCGATGTGCCCCATGAGCCGGCCTTCATCGGTATAATCAAAGCTTCGGGTATAGGAGAGTTCATCCACCTTCCCCAGGTCGTGGAGCAGAGCGCCTGCAAGGAGCAGGCTCCCGTCGACTTCGGGAAAGTGGGGTATGACCCGTTCACAAAGACCGCACAGGGAGAGGGTATGTTCCAGGAGTCCGCCCACATAGGCATGGTGCATGGCCTTGGCCGCCGGTGCCCGGCGAAAGCGCTCCTTTAAGTCTGCATCCTCGAAGATGGTACGCAGCAGTTTCTGGAGGTCCGGGTCCTTCACCCGGCCGATGCAGGCCATCAACTCGGCCATCATCTCATCGGGATCCCGGGGGCTTGCCGGAAGGTAATCGGAGGGCTCAACCGTCCCGGCATCAACGGGTTTCACCGATTTCAGGTTCAATTGAAGTTTGCCGTTGTAAAGGTTGACCTGGGCCGCCACGCGAACATAGTCGCAATCGGCAATCGTCTGGAAGACCTTCTCGGCGTCATCCCAGACCCTCCCCTCGGTCACCCCGGAACGGTCGCCCATTTTCAGCGTCAAAAAAGCCTTACCCGCCCGGGTTGTGGCCAGGGTCTTCCCATGGACGAGATAAACCCCCTCCACCCGCTGTCCTTCCTGCATGTCGGCAACCAGAATACCCATCGGTCTCCCTGCCCCCCTGAAGATGGTTGGAATCATTAGTCCTGCACGCACTATACCCTTTTCACTTAGGAAGATCAATACGGTGAAGCCGAATCCCCATGGATCTTCACCCAGACCCGCGGCACAGAGGTCGGGCCGCCGGAACGGAATCAGGCTTTCTTCTCCCTTCTCTCTTCCCCCGGCTGCTTGCGGGCCCGTTGCCCGCTGAACAGCCTTTTGCCTGCAATCTGTTGCCCCAAACCAAGGGGTCTGTCTTGACGAACGCCGGAAGTGGTGGTGTAATTGTCCGTGACAGTTTGATTCTATTCATTCGGCAATGCAATAACGAAAGCGGCGCGAGGGGAGTCATGAACTTTTTGAAGGAACTGGGTATCGAAGGGGAGAACCGGGGTGTATCCACCGGCAGCGTCTGGTACCCTTCCGGCGGGCGGGAGAAAATCACGGTGGCGTCACCAGGGGATGGGCAAACCATTGCCTCCGTCTCCGCGGCATCCCACGCGGATTACGAGAAGGTACTGGGCACCGCCCAGGCGGCATTCCGGGAGTGGCGTCAGATCCCCCCGCCGCGGCGGGGAGAGATCGTGGGAGAGATCGCGATCAAGATGCGGACCCACAAAGAAGCCCTCGGGCGTCTGATCTCCTATGAAATGGGGAAATCGCTGCAGGAAGGATTGGGAGAGGTCCAGGAAGTCATCGACGTCTGTCATTTCGCCGTGGGCCAGTCTCGCATGCTCTACGGTTCCACGCTCCATTCCGAAAGACCGCAGCACCGGATGTATGAGCAGTATCACCCCCTGGGGCCCGTCGCCATTGTCACCGCCTTCAATTTCCCCATGGCTGTGTGGGCGTGGAACGCCATGATCGCGGCGGTCTGCGGCGACGTGACGCTGTGGAAACCGGCATCAGCCGTCCCGATCTCCGCCGTGGCCATTCAGAAACTCCTGGGGGAGGTGGTGAAGGAAAATGGGCTCCCGGAAGGACTCTTTTCCCTCCTCATCGGCCGGGGTGCCGACCTGGGTGACCGGATGCTGGAAGACCGCCGGATCCCGCTCATTTCATTCACCGGCTCCGTGGCCATCGGCCGTCATGCCGCCGAGGTCGTGGCCCGACGACTCGGCAGGACCATTCTGGAACTGGGCGGCAACAACGCCGTCATTCTGACCCCCCACGCCAACCTGGAACTCGCGATTCCCGCGGTTGTTTTTGGCGCCGTGGGAACGGCGGGGCAGCGGTGCACCACCACCCGGCGGTTAATCATCCATGAAACCGTCTACGAACGGGTGCGGGACACTCTGGTGAAAGCCTATGCCAGTCTCCGGATCGGCGACCCCCTGAAGGAGGAGAACCACATGGGGCCTCTCATCAACAAGAAAGCCGTCGAGACCTTCCGCCGTGCCTTGGAGCGGGTGCAGGAAGAGGGAGGACGACTTTTGTGCGGCGGCGACGCGCTCTCAGGGCGGGGTTATGAATCGGGGTGCTACGTGAAACCGGCGATCGTGGAGGCGGAAAACCACTATCCCATCGTTCAGGAAGAGACCTTTGCCCCGATTCTCTACCTGATCAAGTACGGAGGTTCTGTAGAGGAAGCCATTACCCTGCAGAACGATGTCCGGCAGGGACTGTCATCGGCGATCTTTACCGACCACGTGAAGGAGGCGGAGAACTTTCTCTCTCCCTGGGGGTCTGACTGCGGCGTCGCCAATGTCAACATCGGCACCTCCGGCGCTGAAATCGGCGGCGCCTTCGGGGGAGAAAAAGAGACCGGCGGCGGCCGGGAGGCCGGTTCCGACGCGTGGAAAGCCTATATGCGCCGCCAGACTGTGACCATCAATTTTGGAGACCAACTCCCTCTGGCCCAGGGGATCCGCTTTGATCTCTGAGCCCCGCCTGTTCAGGCGGCCGTACGTCAGTTGTGCATAAACGGAAGATTCAGACGGAGAGCAAAATGACCACAGTGACGGCCGGCAGAGTCCGAGACGTTCTGGCAAAACACATTCTGGCCGATGGACTCGATCTCGTGGTCGATCTCGAACGATCAGAAGGCTCGTGGCTCGTCGACAAAAAGCGGGGCGACCGGTATCTCGACTTCTTCTCCATGTACGCTTCCATGGCGGTCGGGTACAACCATCCCGGGCTGCGGGCCGTTCAGGAGAGCCTCGGCGCCATTGCCATCCAGAAACCGTCCAACGCCGACGCCTACACGGAAACCATGGCCGAATTCGTGGAAACCTTTTCTCAGATCGCCATCCCCGACGACCTGCCCCATGCCTTCTTCATCGAAGGGGGTGCCCTGGCGGTGGAGAACGGACTGAAAGCGGCCTTTGACTGGAAAGTCAGGAAAAACCTTGCGGCAGGAGAAACCGGGGAGAGAGGGACCCAGGTCATCCATTTAGAGCAGGCCTTTCACGGCCGCTCCGGCTACACCCTTTCTCTGACCAATACCCACGACTCCCGGAAAACCAAATATTTTCCCAAGTTCAAATGGCCCCGCATTTTGAATCCGAAATTGATCTTCCCCCTGAATGCAGAGAACCTGAGTCAGGTGGAGACGGCCGAAACGAAAGCCCTGGACCAGATCAGGCAGGCCCTCGCCGCTCATGGCGACGATATCGCGGCCCTCATCATAGAACCGATCCAGGGAGAAGGGGGTGACAATCATTTCCGGAGGGAATTCCTGCAGCAACTGCGGCAGCTCTGTGACGAAAACGGCGTCCTCTTCATTCTCGATGAAATACAGACCGGGGTCGGACTGACCGGCAGGTTCTGGGCCCACGAACATTTTGATGTCAGACCGGACATTCTGGTCTTCGGCAAGAAAACCCAGGTTTGCGGCATACTGGTCTCCCGCCGCATCGATGAGGCCGACAAGAACGTCTTTCAGGAATCGAGCCGGATCAATTCCACCTTTGGCGGCAATCTCGTCGACATGGCCCGGTGTACCCACATTCTTCGAATCATCGAACAAGAGAAGCTCGTGGAGAACGCCCGGATTCAGGGTGATCTGCTGTTATCGGAGATCGGGAAAAGGGCGCGCGAATTTCCCCAACTCATTTCCAATCCCCGGGGAAGAGGTCTCATGTGCGCTTTCGATCTCCCTGACACCCAGACCAGAGACCGGATGCGGGCGGCTCTCATGGCTGAGAAACTTCTCATTCTCGGGTGCGGCGAAAAGAGCATCCGTTTCCGTCCCCACCTGAATGTCAGCGCCGACGAGATCCGGGAAGGGATGGAAATGGTCAGAACCGTCCTGAAAAAAATCGCCCCATGAGCCGATCCATCATCCCCTTTAAAAAGCAGTCGATCAGCGGCGCAGGAGACTTCCGGACTGGACCGGCCACCTGATGGTGAAGGAAGACCCGCGCCGACTCGCCGGACGCCGCCCCGGGGGGACGCTGAGGAGAACAGACCGGGGTCAGGGTGCCAGGCAAGCCTCTCCGGCACCCCGCTGAGCTGATTCGTCAAGGGAAGCCGCCACAGCCGTGAAGTCTATACTAAAGAACTGCTTTTATTGCCGAAATCATCTCGGTTGACTAAGGGAAACCATCTTGTTATCATGTTGAAATTTTGACCATCGGACTTCATCAACCAGGCTGATCCTGTCCGCGGAATGGCTTCTCTATTTCTCAATAAGGAGACACACATTGAAACTGATTCAAGAACGATGGATCCCTCTTTGCGTTATGCTGACGCTGCTGATCGTCCCCCGCTTCGCCTTTGCCGAAGAACCGGTGGAGCCGCAAGCCGATACGGTCGTTGCCAAGGTGGGCGGTACGGAAATCATGAGTTCCGAAATAGATCGGACTTTGCAGACTGCGGTAGCACAGAACCCCCAGCTTGCATCCCTTATCTCCTCAGGAGACCAGGCTGAAGCCTTCAAGAAAACCATTCTCGATCAGCTCATCGCGACAGAGCTGCTCTACCAGGAAGGGAAAAAACTCAAAATCAAAGATATGAAAGAGCTGGTCGATGCCCAAGAGAAGCAGCTGAAAGATCGATTTCCCAATGCCGACGATTTTGAAGCCCTCCTGAAGGAACAGAACGTGACGGAGGCTGTTCTACGGGAGAAAATGGAGAAAGGGATTCGAATTCAGAAGCTCATTGATGAAAAGGTAAAGAATAAGATCACCATTTCCGATGAAGAGGTCAAGTCCTTCTACGAGGAGAATAAGGCTAAGTTTGTGAAGCAGGAATCGGTGAAAGCGAGCCACATACTGATCCGGGTCGAGGAAGGGAGCGATGAAGCCGCAAGCCAGGCCGCCAAGAAGAAAAGCGAAGCCCTCCTGAAGCGGGTGCGATCCGGAGAGGACTTTGCCACACTGGCAAAAGAGAATTCCGAGGACCCTTCGGCTGCGCAGAATAGCGGAGAGCTCGGCTACTTCACCAAAGAACAGATGGTGCCTGAATTCAGTCAAGCTGCTTTTGCCCTGAATGTCGGCGACGTTAGTGATTTGGTCAAGACAGCCTACGGCTACCATATTATCAAATGTGAAGACAAGAAGCCGCAACAGCAGGTCCCCTTCGAAGAAGTTCGTGAGGATATCGCCCAGTACAAACAGGACATGGCGCTCCAGACACAGCTGTCCGATTATATATCCACTCTCAGAAAATCGGCCGAGGTCAGCGTCTTCTAGGCTGTGAAACCCGTTGTTTTCTACCATCATCCAGTCTGTTCCGGACTGCTGGAAGGGTCTCCGGAAAATTAAATATGGCGGGGACGGGGGCATACACCCCCCATCCCCGCCACCCGCTTCACCCCTGAGGGACTTGACAAACAGGGGTCCCGCTGTTAGCCATTGAAGATATTTGGTGAACCTGCAGGGCGGACTGATTCGCCATTCCGACAGGGCAGCCCGCCCATTCTGCCTGATACTTCGTCATAGATGGTATTTGAGGTGCCCCTCAGGGGGCCATGAAAAAGGAGGAGGCTATGCGCACATTGGGAATCCGACTGTTTATACTCACCGTTGTCGGCTGGTTTCTGCTCAGCCCCGTTCCCGACGGCATCTGCAGAAACTACCGCTACGGCCTGGGTACCGGCCTCTCTTACACCTCGGGGGATTACGGATTTAAAGATGATGAGGAGGTCTTCTACATGCCCCTGATCTTCAACGCCTATATGTCCGACAGGCTTCGGGGAACGGTGGTGCTCCCCTGGGTTCATCAGAGCTCAACCAAGATGATTTCGGCCGGTGGATCCTTTTACCGAATCACCGGAAATAACATTCGGAAGGCCGGCGGCTCCAGGAGCGGTCTCGGCGATCTCCTGCTCCTTGGCGAATATGACGCACTGATAGAGACACGAGACCGTCCCGCCGTCGTGCTGGGAGGCAAAATCAAACTTCCCACGGCGAGCGAGGACAAAGGACTCGGGACCGGCGAATTGGATGGGGGGGCAACGGTGGAAGTTGGGAAGACAGTCCATCAATTCTACTACTACGGTCGGCTAGGATTTACGTTGATCGGTGAACCCTCATACGCCGATTTTGACAATCCCTTTCTCTACGAAGCGGGCATCGGATACGAAGTCAACCGTGACTTCTTTCTCACCTGCTCCGTCGTGGGCGAGACATCCATTGACGATAAGGTCGACAACCCCCTGGAACTCGCGGTCATCGGGAACTACGGCCTCCCGTCAGCCCTCAACCTGAACGGGTACCTCTCCCTGGGTCTATCAGACGGGAGCCCCGATTTCGGCATCGGGGTCGGACTGCTGCAGAAGTTTTAGCCTGCAAACAAGGGTGCCAGGCAGGCCTGCCGGGCACCCTTTCTTTACAAGACTTGGCGCAACCAGGCTTCGATCTGCGGCCGGGGTTGGGCACCCATAAGCGACTCCAGCACCCTGCCTCTGCGAAAGAGCATCAGGTTTGGAATACTCTGAATTTGATACTTTGAGGGGATGACCCGGTTCTGCTCGGTGTTGACTTTCGCGACCTTGAGGCGCCCGGCATAGTCCCGGGCCAGTTCTTCCAGAACCGGCGCCACGGCCCTGCATGGACCGCACCACGAAGCCCAGAAGTCGACGAGCACCGGGAGTTTGGACTGGAGGACTTCTCTGTCGAAGTCCTGGTCGTTAACCTCCATGCAGCGGTCCAAAACGGGGGTCAGAGGCTTTTTGCATTTCCCGCATTTGGGGCCGCCGGACCACCGGGCGACGGGAACCCTGTTTTTCACGCCGCAACCGGTGCAGACAACAATCCTGTCACTCATTCTTTCTTTCTCCTCACTTTTCCCTTCGCCCGCAGGTCTTTCGCTTGAAAATATCAGAAGCAGGGACAGAGCGCAAATGCGTCCAAAACCCGGGGGATCGATCCAGGAATGGAGGCCCCATTTGTCTACTGGATCGGAATATTCTATAATCCAGCTCAGGGTTCCAGGTGGAGTGGTCAGAGAGGGTCTGACAATGGGAAAAAGCAACATGCTCAAAATCACATTGGCGGCCTACGCCCTGCTCTCTTTCCAAATTCCCGGGGCACAGGGCGCCGGCCATGCCCCGGAACCGGGATTCTGCGAAGGCTTCTATCAGGATTTTGATGAAACCGTCGGCCGAACAGGCCGGCGGGATGCTTCGGTCTTTCCCGTAACGGGATTTCCCTTTCTCCGAACCACCCGTTTCCTGGAGGCCATAGGATATTTTGTAAACGACCAGGCAGCCTGGGAGCAGCTCGTCAACCTTAAGTTTCAAGAGGGAATGGGTGCCATATCCAAAGAGGCGAACAATCTCTCCCATACCGAGCTTGAGGCGCTCATGGAGCGATGGCGCCGTGAGGACAGACAGGCCCCCCCCACTGCCATGACCCTGGCGGAAGAAGCCGCCGGTCTGGCCAACGCCTGTGCCGAGGAACCGATGCGGAGGCTCAAGGCGATCCCTCGTTTTCAGTGGCTCCCCCGGCATCACGGCACAATCCCGCCTCCCTACCGCATGGAAAGGAAAGTCCTGGGGGTCTACCCCCTCTGGACGCTCCCCATAGGTGTGGGCATTAGCCGTTATAAGCGCCGAGTGACCCGCTCCTATAGGACGCCGCTGATGGAGTTGACGCCCATGGGAGAGCTCCGACGGTTCTCCCCTCCCCCATCACCGGCGTTGCCTCCAACTCGCAAGAGGGCCGGGGAAATTTTGGAACAGGCCAGGCAAAATCCCCTTGGCATCCCATGGATGGAAAAGGAGCAGCTCGCCGAGTTGGCGGCGCTCTTTGCCCCGGTGCTTGAACAGGATGTAACCGGAGATTACGACATCCCCGGCACCCTGGTCTGGGATGGGGATCGCATCGGCGTGGATGTGACCGCTCCCGCGGTCTATTATTACGAAACCTATGCCCTGCTCCAAGGCAGGGCAGTGCTGCAGCTCAACTATGTGACCTGGTATACCGAACGGCCGCCCCGGTGGGCCGTTG
>CAYUBU010000313.1:0-4970 GCA_964443105.1 uncultured Nitrospirota bacterium | reverse complement strand
CCCGATTTGGATACTTTTGATTACCAAGTCGAAAAGGTCCATCCGGCCAATAACCGCCTAGTGATCCCGGGGTTTGTCAATGCCCACTTCCACAGCCATGATGACGAGAAGGATCACCCCCACAGGCACCCCGACGAGTCCGGCGAATTCGCTGCCGGCGAATGAGGGCATTACCGCACAAGTCGAGGGCCTACCTGCAAGGCTGATTCTGCCTTGATTTTTGGAATCATGTGGGTTATAGTGCCCCTAAACGGTTATAAACAAAACGGATTTATGGCTCAGAGGGGGTACGATGACCAGGGATTTTTCCTTATCCGGCACCTTTCACCAGAAGCCTTTCCCTTTACTGCTGGTCGATCTGAAAGAAGCGGGCGTTACCGGAGTTCTCCTGGCCCGCAAGGACGCCATCGAGAAGAAGATCTTTTTCCTCAACGGTGAACCGGTGGCGTGCCGGTCGAACAGGAAGAAAGAACTCCTGGGGGAAATCCTCCGGGCCCGGGGGAAGATATCGAGGGCTCAGCTGGACGAGGTCATTTTGGAAACCAAGAAGGAGAAGGCAAACAATTTCGGTGAAATCCTCCTGGAAAAGAAATTCGTCACTCCCGACGAACTCTACGCCAATACCAAGTACCAGTTTGTCTCCATTCTTTTCAGCCTCTTTGCCTGGGAGGATGGCAGCTACTCTTTTCAGGAGCGAGAGGCGTCGGGGTTAATTCCTCCGGGCCTTCCCCACTTCTACGTCAAGTTCTCCAAACTCATTTCCGAAGGGGTTCGGGTCATTCGGGACGAAGCCTTTGTGGATCGTATTCTCGGCGGTGATGAGCAGTTTGTGAAGAAGACAGACCTTGCCATCCCTTCCGGAGACTTGAGTTTTGGCGGAGCCGATCAGGTTGTCCTCAATGTACTGGAAGAGCGTATGATGGTCAAGAATGTGGCTGCCGCTGCCGGGCTGGAGTCGGGAAAGGTGAAGCGAATCCTCTTTGCACTCTCCAGTCTGGGTGCCGTGGAACTGGGTGCTCCCGGTTCCCTCCTGGATCCCGATGCCGTTGCTGCCGCTCTGACGGGAGGGGAAGAGGGGGGCTCCGCTGAGGATGGGGCACCTCGATCACCGGTCGTCACCGAGGAGCCGGGCGAGGTGCGCGCCGATGGGCCAGCTCGATCGTGGCCTCTTTCGGAAACCGGACCGCCGGAGACGGGGGGGCGTGGGCTCAGGATGGAAGAAGAGTTATTGCCGTCCTTCGAATCGCAGCAGGAACCCGAGGCGGCAGGTCAATTCAAGACAGATCCCGGGTCTGAAGCGCCGACCCAGGGAACGGAGTCGGAGCTCCCCATTTCCGATAAGATTGAAGCGGCAGTGGAGAAGACCAAGTCTTCACTGGCCGGTCCGTCTGAAGGGGAAACGCCGCTGGAGGAAGCGCTGGCAGCGGCAGCAGCCGAGGAGAGGGGCGGCGTTGTGTCGCCGGAAGAAGCCCCGGCTGGCGGAGTTCCCTTGGAGCCGGAAGGGGAGGCCCTCGGGGCGAAAGAAGAACAGGAGTCTCCCTTCGCAAGGGCTATGACCAGGGCAGGGGCCGGAGCGGTCCTCCAGGGGGCGCCGGAAAAGGGCGACATGGAGGGTGCCGAGGTCTCAAAGGAAATTGATGCTCCTGGAACAGCGGAACCAACGACAGGGGACGAGACGGAACCGGAACCCGCAGCAGATGAAGGAGCGAGGCTGCCGGAAGTCAAAGACATAAAGAAGAAATCTCCCATGGCGGTCCCGGCGCTGGCCGGGCTGGGCGTGCTGCTGATCGGCCTCGCCATGGTTTATTTTCTCAAAGGGAGAACGCCGGAGCCTCCGGCGTCGCCGTCGGTCATGGTGCAGCCCGAAGGGGCGGCAAAGAGTCCTGCCGATATTATCCGGGAGCTTGCCAAAGAAGGTGTGGGGGAAGAATCGGCGCAAGTCACCGGGGCGGCGGAGCAAGTGGCCGGTCAGGAAGCGGCCCCGGCCATTCAGAAAAAGGCGGCTTCGCCGACTGAAAAAGCCGTCTCTCTGGACGTGGCCGATAAGGATGGGGGCAAGGGGGAGAAACTGGCTGCCGGGTTACGCCATCCTGACGTGAAAGCAACGGCGCCGATACCGGAGGCTGTTTTACCCCCGGCTGAAAAAATTGCCGATGCCAAGGCCGTCCCTGAAGCGGTGAAACCGGAGGCCGTTGCCAAACCGGTGGAACCGACAGCCGAAAAGCCTTCCCAGGAAGAAGCCAGGAAGGTCCCGGCGGCGGACTCAAAGGGTGAAGTCGAGCCGCCTGCGGTGCCGCCGGCAGCAAAAGAAGATCAGACCGCGGCCAAAGGTTCGGAAAAAGGGGTTTCATCGAAGGCGCCGGTCAAAGCCGCCGCAGCTGCGGCACCGCCTGTTCAGGGGCCATGGGAAGAGCATTATGTCCGGGGTCTTAACATGTTCAGTGACGGGAACCTGGAGGCGGCCTTCAAGACATGGTCTGATACAGTGCGGAGTGCCCCGGACCAGGCCTATGCCATACAGATCGAACTGACTTCTTATCTGAGTTATGCCGCCCGGGACATCAAAGAGGCGGCGCCTGATGAAAAGGTCTTCATCGTTAAAGCGACCCTCAACAGCAAGGAGTATTATAAGGTCCTCTGCGGCTTCTACCCCGACAAGGCCGCTGCCCAGCAGGCGCTCCGTGTATTGACCCCCTATCTGAAAGCCCAGAAGCCCTACCTGGTCCGGGCCATACGACTCAAGCCCGATCTTCAGGATTAGCCCGGATACTGCATGGGCATGCGGGGCATGGGGCCGCAGATGTTTCGCCGCGGGCGCTTGCAGAAGACCTGCTGAGCGCGAAACCCCGCGGCCTCCTTTGATGCGGTATTTTCCCATTGAGCGCTGCACGCGAAATATGTTATAGTCTCCCTTTTCGAAGAAGCGGGATACGGGGCTTTCGGGATGACAAAAATTAATCGGGAAGAGGTGGAGCATGTGGCCGAACTGGCCCGGCTTCATCTTACGGAAGACGAGCTGGAACAGTATACGGGACAGCTCGATGCCATTCTCGGCTACATGGAAAAGCTCAACGGACTGGACACAAATCAGGTTGTCCCCACGGCCCATGTCATTGAGATGGATAACGTGGTCCGGGACGATCGGGTGACCCCGTCGCTGACCGTGGAACAGGCCCTGGCCAATGCCCCGGCCAAGGCCCGGGGGTTTTTCCAGGTGCCGAGAATTCTCTAGCCCCGATTTTTCGTGAGTCAATTTATTGCGAGGCCGGGGAGGAGTGTGAAATCAGATGTTGCGTGTGTTTCTCAGAGCCAAAATACACCGGGCTACGGTGACCGAAACGAACCTCGAGTATGAGGGGAGCATCAGTATTGACGAAGCGCTGCTCGATGCTGCGGGTATCCTTCCCTTCGAGCAGCTCCTGATCGCGAACCTGAGAAGCGGTGAGCGCTTTGAAACCTATGTGATTCCCGCGAAGCGCGACAGCGGAGTGGTCTGTGTCAACGGCGCGGCGGCCCATAAAGCGGAAGCCGGGGATCTGGTCATTATCTTTCAGTATGCCTATCTGGAGCCCGATGAAGTCGCCGGTCACACGCCCCGGCTGGTCTATGTGGACGACAAGAACCGCCTCAAGAAATAGGGGATTAGCCCGGCGGATTTTTATGACCAGCACCCACGCAATCTCCGGGCCAGGCTTCCTGCCGCCTCGTTTCATCCCAAATGTTTTGAGAGACAACCTGTTGCTGCTGCTATGAACCTGTATGATATGACAATCCATGAGGCGGCCCGGGAGCTTGGAAAAGGGGCCGTGAGCCCCCTCGAGCTATGCCGGTCCGTGGCCCGGCGGATCGACGAAGTGGAAGAAAAGGTGTCCGCCTACGTGACTCCTTTGAGTCCGGCAGTCCTGGACCAGGCGGCGTCGCTGGAACAGGGCGGTGATTCGAAACCCCTCTGGGGCATTCCTCTGGCCATCAAGGACAACGTCGCCGTAAAAGGGGTACGAACGACGGCGGGCTCCCGGATTCTGGAGAATTTCGTCCCGCCCTATGATGCCTCCGTGGTGGAGCGGTTGAAAGATGCGGGGGCCCTTTTCATGGGCAAAGCCAATCTGGACGAATTTGCCATGGGATCGTCCACGGAGACCTCTTACCGGGGAATTACACGGAATCCCTGGGACCTGAACCGGACGCCCGGCGGATCGAGCGGCGGATCGGCTGCGGCGGTCGCCGCCGGTGAGTGCCTGGCTGCCCTCGGTTCGGATACGGGAGGATCGATTCGTCAGCCCGCGGCCTTCTGCGGGGTGGTGGGAATGAAGCCGACTTACGGCCGGGTCTCCCGGTACGGGCTGATTGCCTTTGCGTCCTCTCTCGACCAGATCGGTCCGATTACCAAAGATGTCACCGATGCTGCGACCCTCCTCCAGGTGATCAGCGGACATGACCGTCGGGATTCCACCTCAGTGAACCGGCCTGTGCCCGACTACAGCGCCATGCTGACAGGCGAACTCAAAGGTCTCACGGTCGGTGTTCCCCGGGAGTTCTTGGCGGCGGGGCTCCAGCCTGAGGTGGTGGCGGCGGTGGGCGACGCCATCGGCCTTCTGGAAAAGGAAGGCGCCATCGTACGGGAGGTCTCCCTGCCTCACACCGATTATGCCATAGCAGCCTATTATGTCGTGGCTGCCGCGGAAGCCTCATCCAACCTGGCCCGCTATGATGGTGTCAAATACGGACATCGCTCGGACGAAACCGATGACCTGATTCAAATGTACCGGTCCTCCCGGGCTGAAGGATTCGGATCGGAGGTGAAGCGGCGGATCATGATCGGCACTTACGTCCTTTCCTCGGGCTACTACGATGCTTATTACCGCAAGGCCCAACAGGTGCGGACGCTCATCAAAGAGGACTTTGAAAAGGTCTTTGAATCCTGCGATGTTCTCGTGACACCCACCACGCCGACCACCGCTTTTGGAATC
>CAYUBU010000312.1:0-7404 GCA_964443105.1 uncultured Nitrospirota bacterium | reverse complement strand
TGCGTCGATCCGCGGAATTACTTGTGCTACGTACTCGAGTACGTCTCCGCGTAATTCCTTGATCTCCTTGACCTTTCACAAAATTGGCAGTTTCCGAATTGGAAACAATTTATTGTAACCATCCGGAGGTGAAGCGTTTCCGGATGGACACTAGTTAGTTCCCGGATGGAAACAATTTATTGTAACCATCCAGAGGCGAAGCGTTTCCGGATGGACACTAGTTAAATGAATTACCCCGTCAACAAACCCCTTATGCCCCGGCCCCGGCACTCACCAACTTGCGAATTCGTTCCAGATCCTCCAGGGAGTCGACCCCCAGGGAGTCGTAGGCCGTTTCCACAACCCGGATCCGATGGCCGTGCTCCAGTATCCGCAGCTGTTCTAGCTTTTCCCTCATCTCCAGAGGGGTGCGGTCCAACCGGCTGTACTGGAGGAGAAAATCTTTCCGATAGACATAGAGGCCGATATGCTTCCAAAAGGGGCGCTTGTCCTGGTCCATGGAGGAAGGAGCCACATCCCGGTCAAAGGGGATCGGGGATCTGGAGAAATAGAGGGCATAACCGGCGCCGTCGGTCACCACCTTGACCACATCGGGGTTCAAGAGATCCTCCCGGGATTTGATCCGGGTGGCGGCGGTAGCCACGGGGGCACTGTCTCCTTCAACCATGGGCCGAATCGCGGCATCGATCACCGCCCCCTCAATCAAAGGCTCGTCTCCCTGGACATTAACGATAATCTCAGAATTTAGATTTTCCGCAACTTCCGCCAGCCGGTCTGTGCCGGAGGGGTGGTCCGGTGCAGTCATGACCACCTTGCCGCCGAAAGCGGAAACGGCATCAAATATTCGCTGATCGTCGGTGGCGACGATTACTGCATCCACGAGAGATGCCCGGCCAACCCGTTCACAAACCCACTGGATCATAGGCCGGCCATCGATTTCAGCCAACGGTTTGCCTGGCAGTCTGGTGGAAGCATATCGGGCCGGGATGACGGCGGTGACGGTCATGAACATAACCTGCTGATTTTTCTCGATTTCCTATGGACGGGACCGTATCATATCAGATGGGAAAAAAGGGGTCAATATAAACCTGTAAAACTCAGCTCTTCTTAAACCCTCATGACTGCGGTAAGCCCTCAAGGAGGCTGATTCTTTGCTAGCCCGGATATTGCGTGAGTGATCGTGGCGAGAGGCCGTAGAAGCAACATAGGCGAGGCGCAGAGAATCTTCTGGCTGAAGACATATTGGGATATTTCAAAGTCAGGAAATTCGCTGCAACGCAGCATATGGCAGCTTTTCCGGCCTCGCAGTAGATTTGCTCACGCAATATCCGGGCTGATATAGCTCAGGGCTCGAAACGCACCTTCTCAAATATGGCTTTGGAGGCCTTCCAACTCCAGTGGGTATCGTCCTGATAAAAGATATCCTGCTCTCCTTTCGCCACCTCGGCCCCGAGAATCTCCAGAGTATCGATCAGATGGTATTCCCGGTCAACCTGACGCATGAGCTCGAAAGAACGACTCTTCGGATAGGCGTCATCGGAGATGTAAGGTCTGTAGAGGCTGTACTTGTCAACCACCGGCATGAACCAGAGTTCTATCCCCTTTCCCTTGAGCAGTCGCGCCAGTCGGTTGAGGTTTTCATTCATCTTCGACACCTTCGCCTCGTCAAGACGCTTGGAATCGTACTTAAACTTGTTCAAACCCTTATAGAGAAACAAAAGGGTCTTCTGCTTCGCCCCGCTGAAGAGCGGCCGGTCCAAGTCGACTTTGTAGACTTTGGAGAAGAAGGCATTGGGCGATATGGTATAGAGGAGGTTATAGAAGAGCCACTTCATGTTCCCCGTATTCAGAAACCCTACGGGCGGCAAATCACTCACGGCCCCTTCTCTGGCCGCCAAGGCCTGGTAAAAGCGCTCCACATTCTCAAGGCTGTCGGTCTTGGAAAAATCGACAGGCTTGCCCAACTTACGACAGTTCCGCTCCACCCGCTCCAAGAGCAGGTGGCGGGGGCGAACCTTGTCGAGATAGCCGCTGTTGACCAGCAACACGATCGCCTCAATAAAATTCGCAGTACCGGGGTAGTGGGGCGAAAGATTCAGGACATTGGTCCTGTTTACGGCGGCAATGTAGTCTTGATAGAAGCGGTTCGGACCATTTGATGTCCCCTGGGAGAAGCTGTCCCCAACTGTGACAACCCCTATCTCCTGGCCGTGGTATTCGGCCAGTGGAATATGCCGTCTGGGCAGATCAGAGGTATTTTCTCTTTTGACCGCATAAGCGGGAAGGTACGCCATGCGAGCGAGTTCTCCCGTATATATCCCCCCTTTACGGGTCAGCAGCTGCTCCGTAAAGAAGTTCCAGACGAGGCCATTGTAAAGGCCCACACCGAAAACAAAAAGGATCACGAACCGGCAAAATTTTCGATACCGTTTTTGCATCATGCCTCGATAAAGTGCACCACCAACCCCCGGTGATCAGAACTGAAAGTAAAGAAATTCACTGACTTTGGAAAGATTAAAGAGCCCCCAGGCGGCCATCCCTGATACCAGTAAGGCATAACGCCAGGTCGGCAAAAAGCGCTCCTTCAATTCCATGGAGTTGCGGGCCAAAGCCGCCACGGCGAGAAAGATGGCCACCCACGCAATGGCTTCATTAGGGATTCCCTTGGGCAGAGCCCACCCCTGCAGACTGAACATTCCCCGCAAGACCTTCATCGCGGCGGCAAAGTTGGCGGCCCGGAAAAAAACCCAGGACAAATTTACGAACATAAAGGTCATCAGCCACGCTGTCCAGCGAGGCATCCTGATCCCCAAACCCTCCCAATACTTGTGGACGAGGGCCCCGACACCGTGCATTGCTCCCCAGGCCACGAAGGTCCAGCTGGCGCCGTGCCAGAGACCGGCGAGCAGGAAGGTAATGAAGAGATTGATGTAGGTCCTCCCTTCTCCTTTGCGGTTACCTCCCAATGGAATGTAGAGATAGTCGCGCAGCCATCGGCTCAGTGTCATGTGCCAACGCCGCCAGAACTCCCGGATATTGAGTGCCTTATAGGGCGAATTGAAGTTGAGCGGAAGTCGAATGTTAAACATATAGGCGGAGCCGATGGCCATATCGGTATAACCGCTGAAATCGAAGTATATCTGCATCGTGTAACTCAAAGAGGAGATCCAGGCCCCGGAGAAGGTTAGGACCTCCAGCTTGTCGAAACCCAGAGTGGCCCAAACCGCGAAGGTGTCGGCCACGACAACCTTCTTGAATAGTCCCATGGAGAAGATGAACAGACCCAACGCCAGGTTCCTGTAATTGAGCAAGGTGTTTCGCAAGTTCTCAAATTGGGGCATCATCTCCTTGTGGTGGACGATCGGGCCGGCAATAAGCTGAGGGAAGAAAGTGACAAATAGGCAGTAGTTGAGGAAATCATATTCCCTGGTTCGCCCCTGGTAACTATCGACCAGGTACGCGATCTGTTGAAAGGTAAAAAAGCTGATCGCCAGCGGTAAAGCCAGGTGCAAGGGAGAAAACTCGCTACCGGTCAACAAGTTCACATTGGTCAGGAAGAAATCAGCGTATTTGAAGTACCCGAGGAGACCCAGGTTGCAAGCGATGGCCACCCCGAGAATCAAGTGCTTGGGCAAGGTGCGTCTCCGTCTCCCCTCAGCAGTCTGGCTCAAAGCAGTTCCCGCTCCATAATTGACAAGCATTGAGCCGACGATGAGCGGCAGGTAAATCGGATTCCAGTAGCTGTAGAAAAAGAGTGATGCCAGCACCAGCCAAGTTCTTCCGGCGAGAATCATGCGATAGCGGTTGAAACTGAAGTAGACCGCCATTACGATCGGCAAGAATAGAAAAATATAAACGGGTGAATTGAATAACACGACGTTATTTCCCCAGTTCTTGGAAAATGGTTCTTATGCAAGAAAGCCCTGCAGATATTATCCGCAGGGCTCTTTCTAAGCAATCAAAAAAAGATGCCGAAATAGATGCGATCAGTCAGGAGACTGGGGCACCCCCCTTGTGCTCACAAAACCTCTTCATACTATTCCTTACGATCCATGGCCGTGTCAGAAATCCGGCGCCTGTTATAGAGGGGGCCGGCAGCACGCTAAGCGCGTCCAGTCTAACGATACAAGTCGACCTCGCGACGCAAGTCCTCCCGGTATTTGACTCCAGTACAGAGCCTCACCACGGGGAGAGGCTTCAGGCAAGATCGGCGTAGGTTTTTCTCATCTTTCTCGACAGGAGACGGCTGAATCTTTGCTGTTGCCTCAGCGGCATTTGCGAGGCCTCGAGATAGAGCTGAAAGAAGCGAGGTATTCCAAAGCCAATCAGCGCCTCCCTGTCTTCTGCATATCTCGACATATGGACGAAATTTCTTACCCGCTGTCTTGGCGTCAGACTACGGCCGCGGCGAAAGGATATGTCGGCCACATCAATAACGGCAAACCCACCCTCCTCAAGGACCAATACGTTTCCGAAATGAATTGAACGGAACAGAATGCCTTCGCAATGGAGCTGGGCGATAAAGCCTGTAAAGTCACGGAGTGTTTGCTCGGCGCCCTCGGCGGGTAAACCGGCCCCTTCCAGAAGACTCCGGAGGCCCTTTCCCGGCGTCTTTCTGTAGACGACAGCGTCGGGGGAGTCTTTGGATCGCCTGAAGGTGCCAACAATATCAACGGTCTTGATCCCCCGTTCTTTGAGAAGTGATGCGTTTCGCACGAAACGTTTCGAATAGGGGTAAACAGCCGCGGTCGACACCCTGCGTCTGAGACGAAAAAACTTGATGATTTCTCCGCCTGGCGTTTCCAGGACCTTGACGCCCCGGCCGTCCTCAGAGAGGATCCGAGCATCCCGAATCATCGTTTCAATTTCTTCAGGTCCCAACTCCCGGAGTTGACCATTGATCATTGCGTCTGCCAAAAGAGAGAAAAGCCACGGCCTAAGGGGAAGGATGCGTGACAGGGTTAGCGGTCTCTATCAAAATACGTCGCGCTGCTTCAAAGACTTCGTCTACCGTAATAGATTCCATACACTCCCGTCTTTCTTTCGAACATGTCCGCTTCAAACAGGGTGCGCAATCTATGCCTTTGGCAATAACCCGGTGGCCCGGTCCGTAAGGTCCTGTTCGCACAGGATCGGTGGGACCGAAGAGGGCAAGCACCCGCGTTGCCACGGCAGCCGACAGGTGCATGGGTCCCGAGTCGCAGGTGATCATGAGGTCTGCCCGCTGTAGCAGAGCAGCCAGTTCCATGAGCCTCGTGGCACCTGCCAGGTTTGCCACCCTCTCCCGGCTCAGCGATACCAGCTGCTTCACCGAGGCCGCTTCCGACTGCGAACCGACGAACACCACCTGAACGCCTGCCTCAGCGACCAGCCGATCCCCCAAGGCGGCAAATCGTTCAGGCAGCCAGCGTTTGGTCTCCCATCGGGCATTGGGATTGAGCACAACCAGCGGCCCCTCCGGCCGCAACCCGGCATTCACGAGCAATGCCTCAAGACTGCTTCCCGCAGCATCTGGAATGCGCAGTCCGTAATCCAGCGGCCGCTCTTCGAGACCCAAAGCCCCCAGGAAAAGTTGATAACGCTCGATGGCATGGATTTTCACATTCGGTACCGACACTTTGCGGGTGTAGAAAATGGGCGCCCACTCCCGGGCGTTCTCAAAGCCGACCCGCACCCCGGCTCCGGAAAGATAGCTCATCAAAGCGCTTCGAAAAAGGCCCTGCAGATCGAGAACCGCGTCATATCTTTCCCGTCTGAGCGAAGAGATGAAACGAAACAGCTCCGGTAGGGTCTGCAACACACGGCTCCCCTGGCCCCATTTTCCCCGGTCAAAAATTATGACCCGCCGCACCGCCGGGTGGGCTCTCACCGCATCGGCAAATTCAGGTCTGACTACCCAGTCGATGACGGCATCGCCCATCTGCTCGGCGATCGCCGTCGCCACGGGAAGGGCATGGATCACATCACCGAAGGAACTGGGTTTGACGACAAGGAATTTTCTCACTTTTTCGGTTGCCTTCGCTCCAGTTCTTCTCCCTGAATCACAAATCGGATATGTCCATCGACGTTCGTCAGCAAGGTGTCAATTTCATGGGCCCGCAATCTATCGAGCACTTCGACAGAAGGGTAGGCTCGGATATTTTCGTCATTCACCGAAATGACGGCAAATTGAGGTGAGACACGCTCCAGGAATGAAGGGCCCGTGGCATCCCGATAACCGTGATGACCCACTTTCAACACACTGGCTTGGAGATCAATACCGGAGGCCAGAAGCTGCTCTTCGACAGAGATCCCCGCGTCTCCCATGAGCAGGACGGATTGGTTCCCGCTCAGCAAGCGAAGAACAAGGGAATTGTGGTTCCAATTCGCTGAAGCCGGAGCCCTGGGCCACAACACGTCCATCGTCATCTCACCGAAACGGAGTGTTTCTCCGGCCTTCAATTCGCGGAAATGTTCTCTCGTCCGAACAGATTCCCCGTACCATCGGAGGAGATCCTCCCCTTTTGCACCGGGGAGTCCCTGCCCGTTGTCATAAACTCGCTTCACGGGGATCCGATCAAGAATGGCGAAGACACCGCCCATATGATCGGGATGGGGATGGGTGATGATGAGGGCAGCAAGTTCGGTGACCCCTTCTTTTTGAAGAAAACGGACAACCCGATGGCCCGTCATCACGTTACCCGCATCAATCAGGATATGTTCGCCCGATGAAACACCGATATGAATCGCATCCCCCTCGCCCACGTCCAAGAAGTTGATCTCCACATCGGCCCGAGCGGAAGCCCCCGCAATACAGAAGAACGCAAGAACTGTAAGGCAAAGATTTCTTAGGATTGGGTCTCTCCTTCCCATCTCAAATGCTGCGCCAGGACCCCCGGGACAGCACTCATGAAATTCAAGGCCACATCCCGGGGATCACCCACACGGTTGGGAAGTGCATGTTGAATCAATTCGTCCCCGATGCCGACGACAAGAACAATCATCATCGCTTTAAAGTGAGGAGACCGGGTTTCCCGTCCCAACGCTCTCAGGCAGAAGAATCCGAGCAGACCATATTCAAACAAATGGACGCGCTCTTCGGGCGCAAAAAGGAGGAGCCCCCAGGCTCCGGCTATAACAACAGACAAACCGAGGAGAAATTGTTTTTTTGAAATAAGCGGGAGGATGCGCCTCACGTACAGGAGCAACAGCCCCAGTGCAACAAAAATCGATAGGTTCACATAAAGGCCGAGTTGTTCCCGGCCTACACGGGCGTATAGAAACTGAACAACAGACCGCATCCACGGCAGTGTAAGATAGATGAGTCCGACATAGATGGCGATGGCGATCCATAGACGACGCCCATTCAACCCGTTCCAGTCAATCCCCATGTCCGCAACCCTTTCAGGCAATCCTCGACGCCGC
>CAYUBU010000311.1:0-2532 GCA_964443105.1 uncultured Nitrospirota bacterium | reverse complement strand
CCGGTTCGATTCCGGTCGTGGGCTCCACTCCGATGGTTCCGGAAGAGGGAGGCGGCTGAGTAAGCCGCGGCAGCAGGGTCGATTCCCATCGGATGATGCGGCCCCGGCGTGAAGACCATTAGACGAGACTTTCTGGGAAGGAGGAGAATTCATGGCGAAGGCAAAATTTGAGCGTACCAAGCCCCATGTGAACATCGGCACCATCGGTCACGTGGACCACGGGAAGACGACCTTGACGGCAGCGATCACCCGTGTGTTGTCGAACAAAGGTTGGGCGGAGTTCAAGGCCTTTGACCAGATCGACAATGCCCCCGAGGAGCGAGAGCGTGGGATTACCATCGCCACGGCCCACGTGGAATACGAGAGCGACAAGCGCCACTATGCCCATGTGGACTGCCCGGGGCACGCGGACTACGTGAAAAACATGATTACCGGTGCCGCCCAGATGGACGGAGCGATTCTGGTGGTTTCCGCCGCCGACGGCCCCATGCCCCAGACCCGGGAGCATATTCTTCTGGCCCGTCAGGTGGGTGTTCCCTACATTGTGGTCTTTTTGAACAAGGCCGACATGGTGGACGACAAGGAGCTTTTGGAGCTGGTGGAGCTTGAGGTTCGTGAGCTTCTGAGCAGCTACGAGTTTCCCGGGGACGACATTCCCATCGTGACCGGTTCGGCGCTGCAGGCGCTGGAGTGCGGCTGCGGCAAGGAGGATTGCGACAAGTGCAAGCCGATTCTCGATCTGGTTGCCGAGGTGGACGGCTACATTCCCGAGCCCGAGCGTGACGTGGACAAGCCTTTCTTGATGCCCATCGAGGACGTTTTTTCCATTTCCGGCCGTGGTACGGTGGTGACGGGCCGTGTGGAGCGGGGCATCGTGAAGGTGGGCGATGAGATCGAGATCGTGGGGATCAGCGACACGTCGAAGACGGTGGTGACCGGTGTGGAGATGTTCCGCAAGCTTCTGGACCAGGGTCAGGCCGGCGACAACATCGGCGCCCTTCTCCGGGGTACGAAGAAGGAGGAGGTGGAGCGGGGTCAGGTTCTGGCGAAGCCCGGGAGCATCACGCCCCACACCAAGTTCAAGGCGGAAGCCTACATTCTGTCCAAGGAAGAGGGCGGCCGCCACACGCCTTTCTTCAAGGGCTATCGTCCCCAGTTTTATTTCCGGACCACCGACGTGACCGGCGTGGTGACGCTGCCTGACAACGTTGAGATGGTGATGCCCGGAGACAATGTTTCCATGGAGGTGGAGCTGATCATGCCGATCGCCATGGAGAAGGAGCTCCGTTTCGCCATCCGGGAGGGCGGCCGGACGGTGGGTGCCGGGGTCATCAGCGAAATTATTGAATAGCCACCGGGCCTGGCGCGGATTGCGATGCTTCCGTGGTGCGGCCGAAGGGCTTGGCAGTATGCAACCTTACATTATTTTTTTCACCGAATAGCAAGGACCGAGGCGCTGGCATGCGAGATATTATCACACTGGTCTGTCAAGACTGCAAGCAGCGGAACTACACGACGACCAAGAACAAGAAGGCGACTCCCAATAAGCTGGAGTTCAAGAAGTACTGCCGTTTCTGCAGGTCCCATACCCTTCACAAGGAAGGGAAAAAATAGGGGACTTTGCCCGGGCGGTTCATGTTGCAAGGACGATTCCCGAAGGCCAGTAGCTCCAATTGGCAGAGCAGCGGACTCCAAATCCGCGGGTTGGGGGTTCGAGTCCCTCCTGGCCTGCCAGACTGTCATGGGATAGCCGTTGGAGCGGCTTCCTTTACTGCGAAAAGGTGCCCAGTGTTCGAGAAAATGCGGGTTTTTCTAGATGAAGTCAAGGCGGAGATGAAGAAGGTCACGTGGCCCACCTTCGTGCAGACCAAAGGGTCGACGATGGTGGTCATTGTCGCCGTCATCATGGTGGGGATTTACTTCGGCATCGTTGATTTCTTTCTGTCCCGGCTGATCCACCTCTTTCTCGGCTGATGGTGGATCCGGGAATTGGAGTTTCCATGGCGTGTCAATGGTATGTTGTCCATACGTACTCAGGTTTTGAGGGGAAGGCGAAGGAGCATATCCTCAAGAAAGTGGCATCCCTGGGGCTGGATGAAATGATTCCCGAGGTCATCATTCCCACCGAGGAGGTTACCGAACTCCGGGACGGGAAGAAGCGGAAGTCTTCGAGGAAATTCTTCCCGGGCTACATTCTGGTCAAAATGGAGATCACCGACGAGACCTGGCACCTGATCAACGGCACGCCGAAAGTCACCGGTTTTCTCGGCGGCACGAAGCATCCCACGCCCCTGACGGAAGGGGAGATGAAAGAAGTCCTCCACCAGATGGACACGGGTACCGTGAGAACCGCGGCAAAGAGCAGCTTCGAGCAGGGGGAAACGGTGCGGATCGTGGATGGTCCTTTCGTTAATTTTAACGGGACCGTGGAGGAAGTGTACCCGGACCAGGGGAAACTCCGGGTCATGGTCAGTATCTTTGGAAGGGCGACTCCCGTGGAACTGGAGTTTCTCCAGGTAGAAAAGGAGCAGT
>CAYUBU010000310.1:0-8954 GCA_964443105.1 uncultured Nitrospirota bacterium | reverse complement strand
CCATATGCCACTTGAATAGACCTATCGGGCATGCCGCCCTATAAGGGCGTTGGCGAAAAAGTCCAGAGGAATGCCCTTATCAGCGCCCCGATTCAAGACCACGGGCGATTTCCCGGGCAATGGCTTCCGGTGTCATGGCGGCGCAGTCCACGGTTAGATCGGCACAGCCTGCATAGAGCGGCTTACGGGCTTCAAAAAGGGCGGCAAAATCTTGCTCCCTTTCCATGACCAGGCCCCGCGTCCCCATGCCGTGGAGACGGGACTCTAGTTCCTGAAGGGGAACATCCAGATAGACCAGGGGGCCCAGGTTCTTGAGATGGGCGATGCTGCGGTGACTGTAGACCACACTCCCCCCCGTGGCAATGACGAAACCCCGGCAGTCCAGGGAGGTGACGTATCTCTCCTCCAACTGCATGAATTCGCTGACACCGCGAGTATCGATGAGGGCCTGGAGCGTCATCCTCTCTCCCGCCTGGATCAGCAGGTCGGTATCGAGAAACTGGAGGAGCAGGCTGCGTGCCAGTAGAGGTCCCACGGTACTCTTGCCGGCATAGGCCATCCCGATGAGGATGACATTTTCCTTCGGCCCGGAGAGTCGAGTCACGTCGTTTTAATCCTTCCCGGCCTTACCGTCGGCGCCAGTTTCATGAACCAGTCCGGTCTCTTCTCGAGATCCACCTCCACGATCTCGCAGTTGATTCCTTTTTCCTGGAGCGCAAGACCGACACGATGGGCAAAGGGGCAGATTCGGGGGTTGTATAATCGAACTGAAGTTAAAATATTTTCTCCCCAGGCCATTGCGCCAGCCCACGGCCCTTCAATCGATTCTGCAGCTTCTCGCGCCCCGTTTTGCCAGATATTGCTGGTGATACGCTTCGGCCCGATAGAACGTAGAGGCGGGAACAATCTCTGTCACAATCGGTTTGCCGAAACGTCCGGCGGCCTCGAGGCGTTCTTTGGACGCCTTCGCCATGGAAGCCTGGTCGGGCGTATGGTAGAAAATCACAGAGCGGTACTGGCTCCCAACATCGGGACCCTGACGGTTCAACGTTGTGGGATCATGGTTGTCCCAGAACAGGGCAAGCAGTTTCTCAAAGGAGACCTGATCGGAATCATAGACCACCCGAACCACCTCGGCATGTCCCGTCGTATCGCTGCAGACATCGTGGTACGTGGGATCGGCCAAGGTACCCCCCATATACCCCACCTCTGTTTCCGTGACACCAGGGATCGCGCGGAAAGCCGCTTCCACACCCCAGAAACATCCCGCACCGAACGTTGCTATTGCTATCGCCATAGGGCTTACCTCCTGGTCTCAAGAAGCCCATCCGGTGGCTTCGGACAGACCGGATCGCTGAAACCAGCGACGCGCCAGAACTCTAGGACCAAACCGGCCCGCAAAACGAACCGAATACATCATCAATCAAGACATGAACTCACCCAAGATCCGGCCTAAGAATTGGTCGGGAGTTTCCCCGTAACCTTTACAGTGCTCGCCTGGGGCCCGTTGTCCCCTACCGACTCCTCAAAGCGGACGAGCACCCCCACCGTCAGTTTGTCAAAATCCGTGTTCACCACGCTGTTCCTGTGAAAGTAAATGTCTCTCCCTTCATTCGTCGCGATCCGTCCGTAGTCCTGTTCCGGATAGAGTTCGGAAACACGCCCCTGGGGCGCAGGCTGATGGGTCTTGACCTCATTCTTTCGCTGCCTGGTATAATCCTCAAGCTGCCGGATGGCCGCGTTGAAGGAGTCCCGCAAGGCCACATAGACATCCTCATGGGCATGGTTCAGATCACTGCCACGATTGGCGGCCAGTTCGCCGTCCCGGACGGTAATCAGGATCTTGACGGTATAGAGTCCCCCTTTGCGTTGTTTCCTGTGGGCGGCCTCCACCAAAACACGGCACCCCAGGATCTCTGAGTCAAACCTTTCCAGCTTCTTGGCCTTCTGCCTGATTTTGGCTTCCAGGGCTTCCGAAGCATCGACATTGTGAAACTTGACCTGCAAAGGTATTCTCATAAGCAAAGCCTCCTTGTCCTTGTCCCTGTTCCTTTCTCTAGCTGCAACCTGCCTGATCCTTTAAATTCAGCGTATTGGGCGTTTATAAAACCTCGGGGAAAAATCATCTCTTTGCCTATCAAGGTATCGCAAGAAGCCATATGTATCAAGTTTACCTGGAAAAAAGAGGTCCGACGGGATCTGGCCGGGCCTGGCTGACCGACCCTTTCTAACCCTTGATTTTCGCTTTGAATTATACTACTCTCCCCTGACGCAAAAGAAAGTTGGGAAAGGGAATGGGCCTTACCCCAAAACGCCGGGGAGACCGGGAGAGGGAGACGCAGCCTTGCCGCCGTCAGAGAATAATCGTCCAGCCGATTTTATCCGGAGCATCATCGCCGAAGACCTGAAACAGGATAAGAACGACGGACGTGTCCAAACCCGGTTTCCGCCTGAACCGAACGGTTTTCTCCATATCGGCCATGCCAAATCGATCTGCCTCAATTTCGGAATCGCCGAGGAAAACAGGGAGGGCTTCTGCAACCTCCGTTTTGACGACACCAACCCGATCAAGGAGGAAGCGGCCTACGTGGAAGCCATCAAGGAGGATGTCCGGTGGCTCGGCTTCGACTGGGGTGACCGGGAATTTTATGCCTCCGACTATTTCGAAGCACTCCACACCTACGCCGTTAAACTGATCAAAAAGGGCAAGGCCTATGTGGATGATCTGACGGCGGAGCAGATACGGGCCTATCGGGGCACGCCCATGGAACCCGGCCGGAACAGCCCTTTCCGGGACCGTTCGGTGGAAGAGAACCTGAAACTTTTTCAAAAGATGCGGGACGGAAAATTCGCCGACGGATCGTGCACCCTGCGGGCGAAGATCGACATGGCTTCGCCCAACCTGAACATGCGAGATCCTGTGATGTACCGGGTACTGCGTGCCACCCACCACAGGACCGCGGACGCCTGGTGTATCTACCCCATGTACGATTTCGCCCATGGCCAGTCCGATTCCATCGAAGGGATCACCCATTCCCTCTGCACCCTGGAGTTTGAAGACCACCGCCCTCTCTACGACTGGTTCATTCGTGAACTGGAGATCCATGCCCCTCGCCAGATCGAATTTGCCCGACTCAATCTGACCCATACGGTCATGAGCAAGCGAAAACTCCTGGAGCTGGTCCGGGATGGCCATGTGGCAGGATGGGACGACCCCAGGATGCCGACTCTGTCCGGCCTCCGGAGAAGAGGGTACACGCCCGAATCGATCCGCGCCTTCTGTGACCGGATCGGCGTGGCCAAAAGAGACAGCATTGTCGATGCGGCTTTGCTGGAGCACTGCCTGAGAGAAGATCTCAACCGGCGTGCGCCCCGGGTGATGGCGGTGCTCCGGCCGCTGCGGGTGGTCATCGAGAACTACCCCGAAGGAGAATCGGATGAACTGGATGCGATCAATAATCCGGAAGACCCGGCCATGGGAACTCGCAAGGTCACCTTTTCACGGGTACTCTATATTGAACAGGACGATTTCCGGGAAGATCCGCCGAAGAAATTCTACCGTCTGGCCCCGGGACGGGAAGTTCGATTACGCTATGCCTACTTCATCCGCTGCATCGGGGTGGTCAAGGATCCGAATACCGGCGAAGTGGTGGAGCTGCGGTGCACTTACGATCCCGAAACCCGGGGCGGCGACGCGCCTGACGGACGGAAGGTGAAGAGCACCCTCCACTGGGTCTCCGCCGACCACGCCCTCTCCGCGACGGTTCGCCTCTACGATCATCTCTTTCTCGCCGAAAACCCTGCCGACGAAAACGGGGATTTGGAACTGGCTGACCGGTTGAACCCCGGTTCCCTGGAAACACTGACCGATTGCCCCGTGGAGCCGTCTCTGGCCAAGATGCCGCCGGGAAGCCATTGCCAGTTTGAACGATTGGGTTACTTCTGCGTCGACAGGGTCGATTCCGCCCCCGACGCCCTCGTTTTCAATCGGGCAGTGACACTTCGGGACACCTGGGCCAAGATACAAAAAGGGCAGCGGAAGGCGACATAGAGACCCTATGGAAAGCCAAGATCGGCCCATTCAGGTCGAATGTTACGCGGGCCACCGGGGAGACGAGACACCGCGGCGTTTGTACCTGGGAGAGCGGAAGATTGAAGTCCGCCGGATCCTGGACCGGTGGATCGCCCCGGACCATCGATACTTCAAAGTCTTGGGCGATGACGGCGGCACCTACATCCTCCGCTACGACGGACGGTCGGATCGCTGGGAATTGACCCTTTATGACAGCGGCGCCGCTGCCGAGACCTAATGGAAGTTTTGGACGCCCTTAGGCGTCTGGATCTTGGCTTCTGGCTTTCGGCTTCTGGCTTTCGGCTTCTGGCCTCTGGCGTCTGGTTTCTGAATTAACCCATGGAAGGGTCCTTGCACATGGGACGAACAGTTCTATTCTTTGCCATCATGGGTGTTCTACTCTTCTCCCCATGGGCTGAGGCACAGTCGGACAAGGATAGCCCGCAGAAGCCGCCCCCTGGCGCCCTGGTGGTCACCGCGCCTGTCGAGGAGGGAACAATGCGCCCGCCGCTGACCCTGGTGGGAACGGCCCAGCCGCGCTATGTGGCAGCCGTTGCCGCTGAAGTCTCGGGGCGGGTGGAGAGTCTGGCGGCCCGCAAGGGGGATGGCGTGGAGAAAGGGGGGGTGCTGGCACGGCAGCGCACTCTGCCGGTAGAGCTGCGACTCCGTGAATCCCGTGCCCGACTGAGTGAAGTGCAGTCGCGCATTGCAAAAGCCAAAGCTGACGTGGCGAGGGCGGAAAATCTCTTCGCCCAGAAGTTTACATCGGAAGAAGAGCTCCATGCCCGGCGCACCGATCTGGATACATTCATAGAGCAGGAACGGAGGCTCCTTGCGGCAATTCGGATCGTGAAAGACAATCTGGCCAGCATGGAGATCCGCGCCCCCTTTGCGGGCATCGTGGTAGAGGAAAAAACGGAAGCCGGCCAATGGCTCGACGAAGGCGATACCGTTGTAGTTCTCGCGGACCTCTCGGTAATTCATGTGATGGTGCCGGTGCCGGAGCAGCAGATTGCCCATCTGGTCCGCGGTGAGACCGTCGCCGTGGGAATCGACGCTTTGCCCGGCCGCGAATTCTCGGGCACGATCACTGCCATCGTCCCACAGGCCGACCCCGGTTCCCGTGCCTTCCCTGTGCAGGTGGAGGTGAAAAACCCCGATGGCGTCATCCTCTCGGGGATGCTGGCCCGGGTCACCTTTTATCCCATCACCCATTCGGCCGCTCTCCTCGTTCCCAAGGACGCCCTTGTACCTCAACCGGACGGCGGCGGCTATGTGGTCAAGGTGGCGGACGGCAAGGTCGCCTGGGTGCAGGTCCGTATCCTGGGCACGGACAAAGACCGTTACGCCGTGGTCGCCATTAAGAACGATCTTGCCGCCGGCGATTCCATCGTGATTCGAGGCAATGAACGGGTACGTCCCGGGCAGTCGGTCCGGGAAGCGGCCCCCACTCCCTGAGCAGCGCCATGAGCCTGATTTCCATCTCCCTTCATCGCCAGGTCGGTGTCACCGTGGGTGTACTGCTGGTGGTCCTTTTCGGGATCATCAGTCTGATCCGGACCCCTATCCAACTCACCCCCGAGGTTGCCCGCCCCGAGATCACCGTCTCCACCATCTGGTCCGGGGCCAGTCCTGAGGAGGTGGAAAAGGAGATCATCCAGCGCCAGGAAGATCAGCTCAAGGGGGTGGAAGGCGTGCTGGAGATGAAGTCCGAATCCCTGGACAGTGAAGGCCGGATCGTCCTCGCCTTTCAGTCCGGCGCCGACATGGACAGCGCCCTGCTTAAAGTGAGCAACCGCCTCAATCAGGTCAGGGACCTGCCTCTAGACGCCGAACGCCCTGTGATCTCCACCGTCAATACCCAGGACCAACCCATCGCCTGGTTTATTTTAAAACCGCTGCCCGGCAACGACACCCCCATTTACACCTACCGGCTCTTCGCTGAAGACTATATCAAGTCCCGCTTTGAGAGGGTTCCCGGTGTGGCCCAGAGTAATGTCCGGGGCGGCCAGGATCGGGAAATGCAGGTAGTCATCGACCCCGGCAAACTTTCGGGCTACGGACTGACGCTCCAGGAATTCATCAGAGCCCTCGACGCCGACAACGTCAACATCTCCGCCGGGAACCTGGACGAAGGAAAGCGGCGCTATATCGTCCGCACCCTGGCCAAGTACGAGGCGCCGGAACAGGTGGAAGCCGTGGCCCTCCAAACCGCCACGGGGGAACGGATTTTTGTCGGAGACGTGGCGGAAGTCCGATTCGGCTATACGCGGGCCGATATCTCGGTGCGCCAAAACGGGGAGCCGGCCATCGCCCTTAATGTCCTTCGGGAGTCGGGCTCCAACGTCCTGGAGGTCATGGCAGGCCTGAAGGAAGCCCTCCAGGAACTGAACGCCGGCATCCTCAAGAACCGCGGACTCTTCGTCATTCAGGTCTACGACGAGACCAACTATATCAATTCCTCGATTCATCTCGTCCAGCAGAATCTGTGGGTCGGCGGTACCCTCGCGGTCCTGGTGCTCCTCCTCTTTCTTCGCTCTTTCGCCTCCACCCTGATCGTAGCCGCGGCCATCCCCATCTCCGTGGTAGGCACCTTTATCGTCATGGCCCTCACCGGAAGAACGATCAACGTCGTCTCCCTCGCGGGGCTGGCCTTTGCCGTCGGTATGGTGGTGGACAATGCCATCGTGGTCCTGGAGAACATCTATCGTCATCGCCAGATGGGAGAAGACCGATACACTGCGGCTCTTCGGGGTACCGGTGAAGTCTGGGGGGCGGTCCTTTCTTCCACCCTGACCACCATTGCCGTATTTCTCCCCATCCTCTTCATCACGGAGGAGGCGGGGCAGCTCTTCCGGGATATTGCCATCGCCATCTGCGGCGCCGTGGGACTCTCATTGCTGGTTTCCGTTACGGCGATCCCCTCTTTCGCCGTGCGCATTCTCGGCGAAGGAGCCATCGTCCGTAAGACCGAAAAGAACGGCGTGGAGCGCCCCAGTCTGATCAACCTCTTTGGACTGGTTCATCGAGCCGAAAGCTTCACCGATCGTATTGCCAACCTCGTCTACAGGATCAGCGGGAGCATGAAGCTCCAATGGCTGGTTATCCTGTTGCTCACTATCGCCTCCCTGTCGGTCGCCTATTTTCTGGCCCCCAAGCCCGAATACCTTCCCACGGGGAATCGCAATCTCATCATTGGGCTCCTGCTGCCGCCCTCCGGGTATAATGTGGAAGAATTCACCCGGATCGGAGAAACCCTGGAGGAGGAGTTCCGGCCGCTCTGGGATAAGAGTTTGACGCCGCCGCCGGGGGTGCCGCGAATCGTCCATTTCTTCTACGTGGCCCGGGGACGGCAGATCTTTATGGGGATGCGCTGTGAAGAGCCGTGGCGAATCCGCGAACTCATCCCCTTTGCCAAGGAAAAGCTCGGTAACGTACCCGGAATGATCGCCGTCGTTCGTCAGGCGTCTCTCTTCAGCCGTGCTCTGTCTGGCGGGCGCACCATCGATGTGGAACTCTCAGGCGCCGATCTGAACCGGCTCGTGGAAGTCGGCGGACGAACCTTCGGGGCCCTGCGCAAAGCCCTGCCCGACGCCCAGCTCCGTCCCGTCCCCAGTCTCGACCTCGGCAATCCGGAGGTCCGTATCGTGCCCGACCGGATCCGGCTGGCCGACCTTCGCCTTTCGGCCCGGGAACTGGGCATCGCCGTCGATGCCTTCCTCGACGGCACCAAAGCAAGCACCGTGAACGTGGACGGCGACGAGCTCGATCTGACCGTCATGGGGAGTGAAGCGGTGGCAACCCGCACCCAGGATGTGGCAAAACTCCTCCTACGCTCCCCGACGGGACAGACCGTGACCATCGGTTCGGTGGCTTCCGTTGAACTCGTGGCCGGGCCGGAACAAATCAACCATTCGGAACGGGAGCGGACCATCACCATCCAGGTGAGCCCGCCGGAAGAAGTGCCGCTGGAGTCTGCCATGGAAACGATTCAGGCGGAGGTCATGGAGCCTTTTCGCGCCCAGGGGTTGCTGGGGGACGATGTCCGGGTCCGCCTGGCGGGTACCGCCGATAAGCTGCGCACCACATTCAGCGTCCTCAAGTGGAACTTTCTGCTGGCCCTCATTATTACGTATTTGCTGATGGCCGCGCTCTTCGAAAGCTTCTTTTACCCCCTGGCCATCATGTTCTCCGTACCCCTGGCCATGGGCGGTGGATTTGTCGGCCTTTGGCTCGTCAACACCCTGATCGCCTACCAGGCCCTGGATATCCTGACCATGCTCGGCTTCATCATTCTCATCGGCACCGTCGTCAACAACGCGATTCTCATCGTCCACCAGACCCTCAACTTCATGAGAGCCGAAGGGATGGCCCACAACGAAGCGCTGCGGGAGTCGGTCCGGTCCCGGGTGCGTCCCATCTTCATGTCCGTAGGTACGTCGGTTTGCGGGATGCTGCCTCTGGTCCTCTTTCCCGGAGCCGGCAGCGAGCTCTATCGGGGTCTGGGAAGCGTCGTCGTGGGCGGTCTGGCCGTCTCCGCCGTGTTTACCCTCTTCCTGGTGCCCGCCATGTTCAGTCTGCTCATGGAAGTTCGGGTAAGATTTGCGGGCCGTGTGGCCAAGGGGACCGGGGAATAGACCCGGTGCCGAAGATCTCCGCATCCCCATCGCCCATGAGAAAGAATTCATTGACGGGGCACGAGCCCAGGGATATAGTATGAAAGGATACAAAATTAACACAAGCAGAGGTTCTCATGACCCAGCCAACAATTATGGTCGTCGACGACTGCGAGATCGTGCTCGAGGTGACGAAGCATCTCCTTGAAGAGGCCGGGTTTCATGTCATGACAAGGTCGAGCGCCCTGGGCACCACGGCGGCCATT
>CAYUBU010000309.1:0-5530 GCA_964443105.1 uncultured Nitrospirota bacterium | reverse complement strand
AGCCGGAGGAAGATTTCTTCCAGATTGCTCTCCGCCATACTTGTTTTCTCCCGAATTTCCCGGGCGGTGCCCTCGGTCACCAAGCGCCCTTCCTGAATGATCCCGAGTCTATCGCACATTTTCTCAGCAATTTCGAGGATATGGGTCGACATAAGAATCGTCATCCCCTGGTCCCGCGACGACTGCAGCACATCCCGCAGAAGTTTCGCACCTTTGGGATCCAATCCCACGGTCGGCTCATCCAAGATGAGAACCTTGGGCTTGCGGAGAAGGGCTGAAACCATGGAAAGACGCTGCTTCATCCCGTGGGAGTAATTGCCCACAAGTTCATCCTTCCATTTCATTAGCTCGAAGAGACGCAGCAGATCGTTTCCCCGGCGCTGAAGCGAGGCGTCCTCGATCTCGTACAGACCGGCAATAAACCGGAGAAATTCCCAAGCCGTCAGCTTTTCATAGAGATAAGCACGATCGGGCACATAGCTGATGAGACGCTTGACTTCAATGGGGTTTTCTTGAACATCATATCCCGCAACCGTAATACTTCCGGAAGTAGGCTCCAGGAGACCCATGATCATCTTAATGGTAGTGGTCTTTCCTGCACCATTCGGCCCCAGCAGACCGTATATTTCACCTTCCCTCAATGCAATAGATAGATCATTCACGGCTGTATGATCTGTATAACGTTTCACCACGTGCTCTAATGCAATCATGAGACCTCCAGGACTTCGATCTTGATCCGACCAATGACGTGCGCAAAATCGACCAACTCCTCCATATCGCCGATTACAAAACGGATCCTTGCAGCGCTGGCCGGCCATTCCCCGCGGGTCGGGTCTGCTGGCACCCACCGCCCGATCCAGACTTCCGGCCAGGTATGAAAATAGAAGACACCTCTTATGGGAACAAGCCCCGCCACCATTCGTGTTGGAAGTCCCGCCGCCCGGGCCGTGGCCGTGTATAAAACGGTGTTCTCCAGACATTCCCCAACCCTGGAATTGCGGGCGTCCAGGGACGTCGGGATTCTCGGGACCGGCTCCCGCTTGATCCAGCCATACATCCTGCCCACAAAAGCGCCGGCTGCGGTCTTGGCATCACTCACACCGCCCCTGACGGCCTTCGAGAACTTCTCAATGCTTTCTTCGTTGGTCTGCACCCATCGGGTTGGCCCCAGATAGGGGCTCAAGTCACCTTGATTATAGGGCAACTCGTAAGATTCAGGTTCAAACTCCTCTTCGTCAACGCGCCTTACGCTCAAGATGTTTCCGATCAACGTCTGATAATCACCATCCAGCGCGGGGAAATCCCCCGGCTCTATGCCTGAAAGCCTGACCTTCATTGCCTTGACCTTGGACGGTTCGGAGATAATCTGATTGCTTTCAATAGTGGGAACGGTCAGATAATCAAAATACTGATCCCGGCCTCTCTGCTCTTTTGCCAGCATCTCGGGTTCGTAAAAGGCCAGCATGCCAGAACCCAGGTCCTCCTTCAGAGGCACTCCGGCTTCACTGATCCACATTTCGCTCTTGCTGCCCTGGCCGTAGGTGATACCGATTCTGTACGCGGTAAAGACGTCAATGCCCGCCTTAATGGGAACCAGTTCTTCGACCTCAGCCGTAGCCTCCAAGACCTGCAGCGTGAACAGGTCAAGGACAGGCAGACGGATTTTCTTCCCCGCGGCAAGCCCCTGCTCAAAAAGAGCGCTCTTGACTGTTAAGGGGAAATAGGGAGCCTCGTGCATTTCCCTATTGATTGCCCTGTGTTCTCCGTTTTGTTCCATGAGCATCACCAGCAAACCGTCCTTGTACTCACCGTGGGCGTTGAATACAGAGTTCCCCGATTTATTCTCAAAATCAAATGATTTGACCCGATAGTTAGCGTCGGAAAGACATCGCAGACCGTTTGTTACCGATATTTCTTTTCCCTGCTGTGTCACATGCATGCTCACATCCTGAACAAACCGGTACTCGTCGCCGATTTTCTCAGCTGTGGCATGCATATACCCCACTTTCTCACCATCGCGATATATGCCAAACCATTGATCTGTTATGCGGAAGGCATCGCCGGTCATGGCGCGAACTGGGGATACCGCAACGCCGGAGACGTAATGCCGGTAGAAAAGGATCCCCAGAAGAAGGAGCCAGATCCCGACAATTCCCCAATTGATAACGCGGATAGACCGAAACGGCATTTCTATTCCTGCGAGTTCTTTATAGATCCCGCCTGCGAGGCATGGATACTTGTTGTCTGTCCATCCAAAGGTCTGAAGAAACGGGAAACGTCAAATAATACCGTTTATAATTATGACATTATAGCATATACTCCATGCAGTGCAAGAGGTTATTTGCTGCCCCTGATCACCGCAGGAAATCGAGCGAAGGCTGCATGGGTTCTGGTATTCGAGGCAGCCCCGCGCCGTCTATTTCCCTCTGGGACGACTCATCCCGTTCGACTGGAGGCACCAAACCGCTCAAAGGACGACAGCGTAAACGGGAAAAGCGGTGTCTACCCCTTTGAAACGCACATCGCCCACATAGTAGAGACCGACCTTACGTTCCAAAACATCATCGTAGTAATAAAGATGCCCTTCTTCTCTGTCCTCGCCGGAGCGCAGATCAACCAGCCGATCAATCTCCTGAATCGTCTCCCGGGTCACCAGAATCCCGTGGTTGTAGAGATCACCCCCGGCATCGACGGCCACGCCGGCGATTGTCTTGCTTGCCGATCGTCTTCGGGGGAGGGAACCGACAAAACGATCCCGTTCCTCGTCGGAGGTCAGGCTCAATTTCAGGGTTTCCACGAGATCCTCAAATTCGTTCTCTTCGGCCCTCAGGCGGTCTGTGTCCCCCGCGGAGGAGAGTCGGCCGGCAATGTTGATGTTGCGGCCAATCACGGTCTGATCGACCCGATGGTCATCGGCGAAGAAATTGGCCACAAAGGCGGTCCCCGTGTGGATGGAGATTCCCATTTCGAAATCGGTTGCTTTGTTCTTTCTAAGAGATCGCATGGTCTCCTGAATCCGCACGGCAGTTCTCAAAGCATGGAGAGGGTCTTCCCGCTGCCGGGACTGCACACCGAAGGTCACCATCATGCCGTCTCCGGTAAACTTGTCGATACGACCGTCCAGCGCCTTCACGATTGTCACGATAGGGTCAAAGATGGTGTAGAGCTGACCGGTAAGATCGCCGGCGGAGATGGCGGCTTCCGATTTTCGCGTGAAGCCTCGAATATCGAGAAAGAGTGTGGTGATTTTCCGGCTTTCATTGACAATCCGCCCGTCTCCTTTGAAACGGTAGAGACTCCCCGTACTGAAGAGTTCCTCGGAGCGGAGGGCCTGGAGATCGGAGAGGGGCTGCACGCGCTGTTTGAGAAGCTGAACGCACTCGTTTCGTTTGAGAGCGGCGAGCAGATCAAGGTATTCCCGGCAGACCCGGGGATAATCCGCTGGATGGGCCGAAATCGTTTTCGATTTGATAATCTGCTTTCCCAAACCTTCATAATCGAGAAAGAGGTACTCAAGCGCCTTGACGTGTTTCATTACGGCCGGAATGGTATCGTGCCCGGTCCTGAAGGGCAGCTCCCCGCCCTTTTCCAGTCCCTTCAGCCATTGATGCTCGCTCCGGTCTATGGCCGATCGGAGCCGGGCTGAGAGTATTCTGCTAATATCTCTAAACCCGGCCAGGGAGATGGGGAACCGGGGATTCGTTCCCCCGAGAACATCTTCAGGAGTCACTTCCTCCGACTCGGTGGTAACCAGGGGCAATTGATCCGTCAGAATGGTCCCGATGAGGGAATCGTTGAATTGAGACCCCAGGTGGGAAGCGGCACCTCCCTGCTGCAATTCGTCGGTCCGACTCACCGCTTCCCTGTGAATATCGGAAAGGAAGGGGGAAATGAACGGATGGAGGCGGTACTTGTAATAGGGTTTGCGCCCCCCTTGTGAACAAAACTCGCTTATAGTCTCGCCAAGAACTTTGGCCAGGGAGAGAAAGAGGAGATTGTAAAGACCGTTTCGCCGCTCCTGGCGCACGGTCTCCAACATGGTGTGCAGCAGAACTTCCCGGAGCCGCCGGACGCTCTCCCCTTCCCCGAAATGCTGTCGGTCTGAGCTGAGGGCCGCGGCGTAAACATCATCAAGGAATTCCCGGGTCAGGATCCCCAGGTTGGGGAAGAAATCGACGAAGATCTTCTTCTGCCCCTCCTTATCTGCATCTCCCCGGGGCAGGATCGGGAGGGGTGAACCGAAAAGTTCCGCCATTTCACGCTTCAGATCGTTCAGGTACCGGAGCGGTTTTCCTATGTTACCGTCAATCAGGCTCTTCATGATTGGCACCCTGCTGGCCGATCTCGTGGTAAAGGCGCTGTACCTTCTGTACATCTTCCCACACCAGCCGCTTTGCTTCGGGGTTGCGCAGCAGGTAGGCGGGATGGTAGGTCGGCATCACCTGGATGCCATGAAAATCAAAGAACTGTCCCCGCAGCCTGGAGATGGGAACCGTGACTCCCAGCAAAGTCCGCGCCGCGGGTGCACCGAGTGCGCAGATGATGGCCGGGCGAATCACCCGGATCTGGGCTTTCAGAAAGGGGAAGCACGTTTCCACTTCATCTTCTTTGGGATCGCGATTCTTCGGCGGCCTGCACTTGACGATATTGGCGATATAGACTTCCTCCCGGGTCAGGCCGATGGCCTCGATGATCCGGGTGAGGAGCTGTCCCGCTTTACCCACAAACGCCAGCCCCTGGCGGTCCTCGTCTGCCCCGGGCCCCTCGCCGACGAACATAAGACGGGCATGGGGGTTCCCCTGGCCGAAAACGATCCGGGTGCGGCCCTCATGGAGGCGGCATCGGGTGCAGTCACCGAGTATTGCCCTGACGTTCTCCAAGGTGGCGGCAGCCTCAAGGGGCGCAGGCTCAACCGGCTCCCGGCGTGCCAAAACCCAGGAGGGGATCTCGGGCATTTGGTCCTGCAGCCGGCCTTTCAGTGAACGGAGACAGCCGGCAAGCTCCTCCCGTGGGGTGGCGTGGTCGTCTTCGATCATTCCGGTACTGCCTCAGCCATCAAATGCATCAGAAACTCCTTGTTCCCTTTGGGACCGAGGATAGGTGACTCCACCACCGCCAGCGGCTTCAGTCCGATCCCTGTCGCGAAATGTTGAATTTTCTCCACCACTTCTTCATGCTGCAAAGGGTCTCGAACCACCCCTTTCTTGCCCACCTGGCCTTTTCCCACTTCGAACTGGGGCTTGATCAGCGCCACCGCGTGGCCCTCCGGCCTCAAGAGGCTTTTGACCACCGGCAGGACATGGACCAGGGAGATAAAGGAGACATCAATGGTGATCAGATCGAAGGGCACCGGGAAATCGGCCGCCGTGACATGTCTTATGTTGGTCCGTTCAAGGATGACGACCCGGGGATCCTGCCGCATGGACCAGGCCAGCTGGCCATAGCCGACATCGAGAGCGTAAACCTGGGCGGCATGGTGCTCCAACAGGCAGTGGGTGAATCCCCCTGTGGAGGCTCCCACATCGAGGGC
>CAYUBU010000308.1:0-6445 GCA_964443105.1 uncultured Nitrospirota bacterium | reverse complement strand
GCCTTTTCCCCGGCCCCCACGATCTCCACCGTGCTCCCTTTTCCCAGTCTCGGTCCCTGAGCCGCCGGTGACGGCGGCAGGACGCCATCCAGAAACTTCAAATCTTCTTCCATTCGAGAGAGTTCCCGGTCCAGACGGGCGCGCTCATCTTTTTCGGCGGCCCGGCGCAATTCGGCCGAGCGAAGCTGAATTGCGTTCAGCGCCTCTGTGGCCCGTGTTACCAGCGCCCGAGCCTCCTGGCGCGTCTGCTCTGTTTCCCGGTCTCGCTCGGTGCAGGCCGCCTCCGTTTCCACTCGCAGCTGCTCCAGCTCACGGCGGACAGCGGCACTCTCCCGGATATTGGCTTCCAACTCATCAATGAATCCGGCCATGTTACGGTCGGTTTCCGACAGTTCCGATTGGGCCCGGACAATCACCTCCCTGGGCATGCCGAGTCGTTCGGAGATCTCAAAGGCCCGGCTTGGTCCGAGATGCTCGTATTCGAGACGATAGGCGGGGCAGAGGCGGTCTCCATCGAAAGCCACGGAAGCAATCATCATGGTGTCGCTTGTATAGGCATGGTGCTTGATTTCTTCGAAGTGGGTCGTCGCGGCCACGTGGCATCCCTTTTCCGTCAAAGTGCCCAAAAGGGCGATTCCCAGAGCTGCCCCTTCCCGGGGATCGGTCCCGGTGCCCAGTTCATCGAGCAGAACCAGCGTGCCCTCTCCGGCCCGCTTGAGAATCGCGACGATGTTGCTGACGTGGGAGGAAAAGGTGCTCAAGTCGTCCTGAATGCTCTGTTCGTCACCGATGTCGGCCCCCACATCGTTGTAAACCCCCATGGCGCTCCCCTCGGCCGCGGGAATGGGGATGCCCGCCTGGGTCATGAGTACCAGAAGGCCCAGGGTCTTGAGGGCGACTGTTTTCCCTCCTGTATTGGGACCTGTGATGATGAGGGTAGAGAACGTCTCCCCCAGTTCCAGGTCGATTGGTACGATGGTGTCGTCGCTTCGGCCACCCCGGTCGATGAGCAGGGGGTGCCGGGCACCGATGAAACGGACCATCGGTTTTCCGAGAACCGCAGGGTTGATACCACCGAAATCTTCGGCGAAAAGAGCTTTGGCCAGGTGCAGATCGAGCCGGGCCATGGCTCCCACGTTTCCCGCAAGACCACCGCCTGCCGTGCGGATCCTGTCGGTGATCATGCGGAGGATACGGCGGATCTCCGCCTCCTCTTCCGACGCCAGCCGGGAAACACGGTTGTTCAAGTCCACCGTGCTGGAAGGCTCCACGTAAACCGTGAGCCCGCTGGACGACCGGTCATGGACGATCCCCTCGATCCTCGTGGCGAAGTCGGGCTTCAAGGGAATCACGTACCGGTTGTTGCGAATCGTGACCAGTCTCTCCTGAATGACCGGTTCCAGACGGGTTGAAGAAAGGATGCCGTCCAGGCTGGCCCTGATCTTTTCCCGGGCGCGCCGTTTCTCTCTCCGGATCTTCCCCAGGGCTTCACTGGCGGTGTCCCGGATCTCCCCGTGGTCATCGACGATGCTTTCAATGTTCTTCTTCAGATCGTTTAAGACCTCGATCCTATCGGCCTCCCGGAAGAGGAGCGGGCGCGCCTGGGGATCCCGGCTGAAGAGCTGCTTCACTGTCGCGCCGGTTCGGATCACGGTCAAGACATCCAGGAGTTCCGCTGCGCCGATGACAGACCCCGGGATTCGGAGCTCTTCCAGCAGGGGACGAATTTCCCGGTTACCCTGCAGCCCGGGCTTCTCGTGAAATTGGAGAAAATCCCGCATCTCCCGGACAGCGTCCAGGAGATGCTGAATGCGTTCGGGCTGAAACTGGATGGAAAGCGCTTCTATCTCAGAGAGACCCGGAGAGGAGGCAGCGTATCTTTTCAGAATACCCTGAATACGATCAAATTCGAGGGTCCGAATGGTTTGTGCGTCCATGAAAGGGTGTCTGACCGCCGTGCGTCACCATTGCCGTGTGAGAAATCTTCAGTCACAACAACGCAACCGGAATCTTTCTTCAAGAGAGTAGCCTTCGTACCAATTCGCTCACCGCTTTGCCGTCGGCCTGGCCGGCGACTTCGTCCATGACCTGTTTCATCACGGCACCCATATCTTTCACTGAAGCAGCGCCGGTTGCCCGAATGGTCCGTTGGGTGACTTCTTCCAATTCAGCGGGCGAAAGCTGTTTGGGAAGGTACGCCTGTATGATCTCCAGTTCCTTCTCTTCCTTGCGAACCAGATCGTCCCGCCCGCCCTTCCGGAATTGAGCGATGGACTCTCTCCTCTGCTTTGCACATCGAGAAAGAACGGCAGTCACGGCACTGTCATCCAGGGGTTCTTTTCCCTTGATCTCTTCATACCGAACATCGGACTGAACCATCCTGAGCACGGAAAGGCGCTCTTTGTCCTGTGACTTGAGCGCCGACTTCGTGTCTTCCGCCAGTCTCGTCTTCAGATCCATTGCTTTATCTGTCCTGAGAGAAGCACTTCGCCTTCAAAGCCTTCTTTCGGGCGGCAATGGCTTTTCTCTTTTTCTTGATGGAGGGTTTTTCGTAGTGTTCCCGTTTGCGAACCTCCGAGAGGATGCCCGATTTCTCACAGACTCTCTTGAAGCGTCTCAGCGCTCCTTCGAGGGTCTCATTTTCCCGAACCCTGATTTCCAACATCCATTCTTTCCCTCCCCTTCATTGGAAATTTGACTCCCCGGCCCGTAAGGCCAGTTATCGCAGGTTAAACAAGTAATTTAGCCATTATCCATTTTTTTGTCAAGTGCTATCTCGGGTTACAGTTTCGGGAGGCAATCGGATTTCCCCCGCTCTCCCGGGGCGGCTTTCCGGGAAGCGCCGGTTCTCGACACCCCTAAGCCCCCCGCCGGTCCTGGCCCGCGATCTGCAGCGACCGCATCCGATTGATGGCCGCTGCCAGTTCGAAGATTCTCGGCATGGCATAGGAGCCGAGTTTGTAGGGCGACAAAAGATCGAGTCCCTCCTTTTCCGCATCGGCGATCGTTCGCGCCAACCCCTCGCACAGGGTGAGCCCGCGGCCGCCATAGGTTCGGGCGTAGTAGTGGATCATGTCGCCGATGGCCCGGGTCTGAGACGGGTCGAAAAGCTGCTCCAGGGCGCTCAAATCGATTCTTTCCCGTCCGAAGAGAATTTCATGGAGCCCCCGGGTGTCGATCTTGACCGCCCGGTTCCCCCGACGCGGATCGAATCCCCGGTCCCGGGGAATTCGGCCGGTGACGGCGCCGAAGGCTCCTCCCCCCTCATGGACCCGGCGGGTCGTAACCGTGGCCACCACCTCCCGGGCCCGATCGGTCATGTCGACGGGCAGATAGGCATCCATCATGATGACCTGGTCCGCCACATCGAGATAGTCCCCCGAGCCCCCCATGACGAGGATGGTGGATACCTGGTGTTCATCCTTGAGCTGCCGCACCCTGTCGACGAAGGGGGTAATCGGCTCCCGCTCCTTGGCCACGAGCCGCTGCATCCGCTGGTCCCGGATCATGAAGTTGGTGGCCGATGTATCCTCGTCAATGAGCAGGAGCCCGGTTCCCATTTCAAGGGCCTCCATGATGTTGGCCGCCTGGGACGTGGAGCCGCTGCCGTTGGTGGTATTGAAGCTGTGGGTCTCTTTGCCGTAAGGGAGGTTCTGAATGAAGGGAGAGATGTCGACGCCGGCAATACTTCGGCCGTCTTCGGCCCGGATCTTGACCGCCGTGGGATTCGTCACCACGTACTCCCGGCCGTCTCCGGGGATGTGGGGCACCACGGCCCGCTTGAGGGCGTTGAGGAGGGTCGATTTGCCATGGAATCCGCCGCCGACGATGAGGGTGATGCCGGCGGGAATCCCCATGCCCCGGACCTCACCCCGGTTGGGGGCGGAAAAGGAGGTGCGGAATTCTTCAGGCGACTCGAATGGAATGGGATCGTCCTGCAAGGGGCGATCGTCGATGCCGCTCCGCCGCGGGAGTATGGCGCCGTCGGCGACGAAGGCCACCAGGCCGCGGTCCGGGAGGGCCCACCGGAGATGTTCCTGGTCTTCCACCGTCTCCACGTGCCCGGTGAGCTGATCTTGATCGATGTTGCCATAGAAAAGAGCCTGTTCAACGATTCGGGGGACTTCTTTGATCATCATCTCCGCCGCCTCCCGGCCGAGTATGGTCCGGCCCCGGGCGGGAAGTCCCACGACGAAGCGGGCTTCCACTTCTTTTTCCGACACGAACATGGCCGTGCGCCTCAGAACCTCCTGGCCGCCGCTGTCGATGGCGATCAAACCGCTCTTGCCGATTCCCCGGACCCCCTTGGCAACTGCCGTGATGGCCCGGTCAAAGGCCCGGGCCAGAAAGTCGGAGACCGCCATCTCCCGGACGGCGGTGGAGAAGAGATGGAAAGGGATGGCTGCCCGGTCCTGCCCCACCACGGCCCGGAGCCGGGAGGGCGCGGCATAGGGATCGCCCTGCACGTGGTCCACGAGGAGAGTAAAGGTGCCAAAGTCATATTCCCCCTGGATCTGCTTATAGGCTTTGTAGCCCCGTCCGTCGATCCCAATCAGTGTCTGGTGAAGGTCGTCCCTGGTTTTCACGAATCCCCGTCGTTACCAGCGATTAAGCGGAACGGTGTGCCAGGCAGGCCTGCCTGGCACCCTTACCCCTTTGGATTCTCCGATACTATTCAAGAAAGCCCATCCCCGCAACCCCCGCGGCGGCGAGAAACGCAGATTACAAGAAAAAACTTGACTCCGGCGATAAAGTACACTATAAAACGGAACTCGATAAATTTGGTAAAGATTATGAAGCTTTCCAACCGAAGCCAGTACGGGGTCCGGGCCTTATTCGATATCGCCTACTATTCCGACGGCAAAATGGTTCAAATCAATGAAATTGCCAAGCGGCAGGGGATTCCCCGGCGTTTCTTGGAGCAGATCTTCTTTGTGCTCAAAAAAGCCGGGATAATCGACAGTACCCGCGGACCGAAAGGAGGGTACTCGCTCCGACACTCGCCCGAGGAAGTCACCGTGGGCGAGGTCATCCGGGTGCTGGAAGGGCCGATCGAGCCGGTCCCCTGCACCACCATGGAGCAGGACGGCTCGGTCTGCAACTATATCGACAAGTGTGTGACCCGCATGGTCTGGAAGGAGGCGGGCGATTTGCTCAGCCGCTATTTCGATTCCATCACGCTGCAGGACCTTTGCCACCGGGCGGAAAAGCTCGGGCTGAAAAAAGACGATGAATGTCTGATGTTTACCATCTAGCCCGGATATTGCGTGAGCAAATCTATTACGAGGCCGTATAAGCTGCCATAGGCGGCGTTGCAGAGAATTTCCTGACTTTGAAATATTCCAATATGTCTTCAGCCAGAAAATTCTCTGTGCCTTGCCTATGTTGCTTCTACAGCCTCTCACGACGATCACTCATGCAATATCCGGGCTAACGCTCTAACGGGAGGAGACAAGAGGATGGCGCCAGCAACCAAGGTGAACAAGAGCTATGCTGAGATCAATGCCAGAATAAAGAAGGGCGAGGCCGTGGTGGTCACGGCGGAGGAGATGATCGGGATCGTGAGCAAGGAGGGCCCCGAAAAGGCGGCCCGAAAGGTGGACGTGGTCACCACCGGGACCTTCGGCCCCATGTGTTCCTCCGGCGCCTTTCTCAACTTCGGCCACTGCAAGCCGAAGATCAAAGTGGCAAAAGCCTGGCTCAACACGGTTGAGGCTTATGCCGGTCTTGCCGCCGTCGACCTCTATATCGGTGCCACGGAGCTGGCCGAAGGGGATCCGGAAAACAAGGTCTATCCCGGGAAATTCCTCTACGGCGGCGCCCATGTCATCGAGGACCTCGTCGCCGGTCGTGATGTTCGGATGAAAGCGGAAGCCTACGGCACCGACTGCTACCCCAGAAAGGAGCTGGAGACCCTGATCCGCCTCGCCGACCTGAACGAGTGCTATCTTTTCAATCCCAGAAATGCCTACCAGAGCTACAATTGCGCCGTCAACTTTGGGAAAAAGATGATCTACACGTACATGGGGGGGCTGCGGCCCAACCTGGGCAATGCCAACTACTGCAGTGCCGGCCAGCTCTCCCCGCTGCTCAACGACCCGTACTACCGAACCATCGGGATCGGGACCCGCATCTTCATCGGCGGCGGCATCGGTTACGTGGTTGGCTGCGGCACGCAGCATAATCCTCAGGTGAAGCGTGGGGAGAACGGGGTGGTCCGGGCTCCCGCAGGCACCCTCGCGGTGTCCGGTGATCTCCGGGGGATGACCCCCGAATACGTCAAGGGACTCAGTCTTCAAGGGTATGGGACAAGCCTGGGGATCGGTATCGGCATCCCCATTCCCATTCTCAATGAGGAGATGGCCCGCAGCACCGGTGTCTCCGACGAAGAGATCTACACCCAGATCGTCGATTACAGTGTCGACTACCCCGAGGGCGTTGCCCG
>CAYUBU010000307.1:0-3398 GCA_964443105.1 uncultured Nitrospirota bacterium | reverse complement strand
CGATCAGAATATCGTCCGCTGCCCCCATGACGCCGCGGCGAAGGAAATGATCGATCTGATCACCGAGACCCGGGACCGTCAGGACTCGGTGGGCGGTGTGGTGACTTGTGTCTGCCGGAATGTGCCGGCGGGCCTGGGTGAACCGGTTTTCGATAAGCTGGAAGCCCTGCTGGCCCGGGCCATGCTGTCCATCCCTGGTTCCAAGGGTTTTGAAATCGGTTCCGGGTTTGCCGGTGCCCGCATGCATGGATCCCAACACAACGACCCCTTTGTCCTGAAAGGAGACCGGCTGGGAACAGTCACGAATTATAGCGGCGGCGTTCAGGGCGGTATCTCCAATGGAGAAGCGATTGTGTTCCGTGTGGCATTCAAGCCGCCGGCCACCATCGGGTTGCCGCAGGAAACCGCTGCCTTCTCCGGTGAAGAGGTTTCCCTGGCTGCCAAGGGCCGCCACGATCCCTGCGTCGTGCCCCGAGCCGTGCCGATTGTAGAAGCCATGGCCGCACTGGTTCTCATGGACCTGGCATTGCGTCAAAAGTATCGATTGAGTTGATCGCTTCAGAGAACCCCTTACGGCCTCATCGTTTTCGCCCACGTGGGCTCCATGAGGAAGAAAATAGCCGTCGCCTACTGGGGTTTAGGAGCGATTCCGGGGAAACTCGTGGCAGAAAAACTCTATGGGCCGGCCCTGCGGATAAGAGCCGAGCGTTCTTCCCTGTCGATTCTTCTCAGAAAGTAAATTCTTTCGTTTCGGTAAGACGCTTGACCATGAGGGCGACGTCGTGGGTCACACCGTCTTTGCGCATGAAGTAGTCGTCCAGCGTACATTTGAGGTCGAATCCGAGGTGTCGAAAGGCCTTGATCACCTTCACGTGATCCAGAATGACTTCCGCCCGCAGATATTCCACCCCAACCTTTGTGGCGATTTCACACATCTCCAGGATCATCTGGCTTCCCAGTCCGACCCCCCGGAAATCCCCGGCCAGGAAGATCCGAATCTCCCCCACGTGGCGCACGCTCTTGGTGCCCCGGTAGAGGGCCACATCCCCCACAAGCCGTTCGTCGCAGTAGGCCACCAGCGGGATCACTCGATCGTAGTTGAGATTTTCGATCCATCGGTGTACCGTGGCGACATCCTTCACCTCGTCCTTTAAGAAGCGGATATCCTCGATGGAGGCCGCCTCAAACAGGCCAAACAGCCGTTTTTCGTCTTCTGCAAGCAATGGACGAAGGAGAACACGGCGTCCGTTGTTAAGGTTTACCAGCTTCCGGTGAACAGCGATGTTGAACATATCCGCCTCCGAATAGGCCTCGAACACCTTCAAAAAATGCGGTTTGGCGGGTCACCCGGCAGGCTCCCCGTCTTCCACCATGAAGCAATAATGTCCCTGGAGTTTCTCGAATATACCAACTGGTTTGTCGTGCGTCAACAGAGATTTCGTGCTCGAATTGCCTCAAATGGAATGCTGCCCATGTAACCTTTAAGCAGATCGTTGAATACGGATCCGGCCTAAGGCGCAATCAGCGTTATGCTTGATAGAATTGAGAGGGCTAGTGGGATGAGATCAGTAGGAACCGCCCGAATAGGCGCGACGTGGGATATAGCCAAAAAGCAGCCAATCGCTAATTTGTCTCGCAGACTATTGCAAAGCCACCGTAACTTTGGTATTCGGCCGTGGAAGCCGCTTACCTGAAGGCCGGGGCCCCCTGTCGTTCCTTGTACTTGTGACATAGCACCTGGCCGTTGTGCCCCACCAGACTCACACCGGAAAAAGCTGTGCATTCAAGATGGCGATTTGAACAGCATTTTTCCATCCTGCAAGCTCCCACGAAACTCACTGATTCCGGATGGGCCACCTTGCGGTCGGTCTGATAGAACGTATGGCAAAGGGCTTGCCTCTCGCCACCGACAGTGACAGCCATGGCGTTGCAGGTGAGGTTTCGGTTATACGAGCAGTTCGATCCAGTACAGCATACGATCAGAGGCATATTCTCCTGCATGGTCACGCCCTCCATTTTATAGACATCCCAACAATTGTGGATTCAGTCCCCTTGCTCCGCAACCCGCACGAACTGACATGATACCCTTAGTAAACCAACATTTAAGAACTTGTCTGCCGGTGTTTGTCCGATTTCTTCGTAGATGTTTGTCCTACACGGTACGAATCGCCGACAGAATCGAGACACCAAGCAAAGGAAAATTGAACATGGTCATCGGGCTCTTCTTCAGCGAGGTCGGCACCAAGCTGCTCACCGTCTTCTCCGACTTTGACATGAATATTGAGAAAAAGAGAAGACCTGATTGTCAGTAATGAATGGAAAGAGCAGGACTTCTTGCGGGTGGACAAAAGACTCAAGGGTTATGATTAACGGGTGAACATGGAGAAAATGAAACTCGATGACCTGCGGGAGTTTCTTTTGAAGGTTCTAGACATTCTTGTGTGGGTCATCAGACTGTGATTTTCCCAGAAACGTCCTCTCCCCCATTTTGGGACTGTGTCGCAATTGTCATTCCGGCTCCCTGTAGGAATTTATCCCTGCGAAGGCAGGGACCTAGATAAACTCCGTGCCGGAATCTCGACTTTTCGCAAGTACATGAAAAAACGAGATTCCGGGACGAGCCCGGAATGACAGAATGTGCGTTCTTCATCATTGCGACACCGTCTCTTTGGGAGAGAGGGAAGAGTGGTGATCCTTTGGGACCCAGGCAATAAACTTCGAGGGTGTTCCTGTCGTTTTCTTGCGTCTTATTACCCATACGATCCTGTTGAGAACCCTTTTGAATAAGAGAAGTCTTCTGGTCGGCCTGCTGCAAAATCCGGTCTTGATGGAACACGAGTCCTTTACGGATCTACTCTTGGCAATTTACCATTTTACTGAAGAATTATCACATGGGAAGGATCTAAGGAATCTGCCCGGTTCAGACCTTAAACATCTTTCCGGAGATGTTGAAAGAGCTTATCATATACTGGTGGACCAATGGTTGGACTACATGAGTTATTTGAAGAGCAACTACCCCTATCTCTTCTCCCTGGCCATGAGAACGAATCCCTTTGATCAGGAGGCAACCCCGGTGGTCAAACACCCGCTTTGACACCCTGCGGCATCATGCCTGGTGATCCAAAAGGAGCGGCACGACAAACTCCGTGGCACGTCTAATTTAACTCGGTCACAAAAAACGTGCATCGTTTGGCGCACCCTGGTTGCCTTTTAGGTTTCCAGAACAATGCTACTAATATGCATTCAAACGCCACTGATTCCATTCTTCATAGTCCGTCCCAAAATCCTGTTTTGTGATTTTTTGCAGAGCGTCTGCCGCCTGAACACAGCAGGCCTCATCCTTCAGCGCCTCGATGAGTGGTCTAATCATGGCCGCATCTTCTATCTCTCCCAATGCC